>CAYMSG010000190.1:0-7230 GCA_964392955.1 uncultured Chitinophagaceae bacterium
ACTATACTGAACAAGGGAACTTTAATACAGCCGGTTATGTAGAGTTGCAAACCGCCAACCGTCTTACTCAAAACATTTTACAAACAGAAGTGGGTATGTTCAACAGCTACCGCAATCTTGTAATGATGAACTTGCTCCCAAAAACAAATCAAAAACACAATGCTTACGTTGCGGCTGAGTATATTTATTCAGATGGCCCTTTTGAAAGTCCGCAACACTTTAACCGCTTCAACATCTGGAGTAAATACAATGTTGCATTGAACGAAAACACAAAACTATCGGTACAGGCAAATGTATTTAACAGCAAATGGGATGCATCGGGTCAAATTCCTGAACGTGCCGTTGCTGATGGAACCATTACACGTTTTGGTGCCATTGACAATACAGAAGGTGGTTATACCGGTCGTATCAACTTTAATACAAAACTTTCGCAGCGGTTACGCAACGATGATTTACTGGAACATCAATTATACTACTCCCGTTATCACTTCAACCTCATTTCTAATTTTACCTTTTTCTTAGTTGATCCGGTGAATGGTGATCAGATACGTCAGCGGGAGGCAAGAGATATCTATGGAGCACAAACAACCTGGCAACGAACAAGAGAAAAAGGTATCACCCGTTTCATCAGCAGTATCGGAACCGGCGTACGTTTCGATGCAACCACAAACTCAGAACTATCACGAACAAAAAATAAAACGGAGATCCTGGAAGCCATTCAGCTCGGTAATGTAAAAGAAGCCAACGCCTGGTTATATGCCGATGAAAAGATTGAACGTGGCAACTGGTTGTTCAATATTGGAGCAAGAGCCGATTATTTTCATTTTGCTTATGCTGATCAACTGAACGTGTCTTTACCATCGCAACAAAAAATGATCGTAAGTCCAAAAGTGAACATCTATTATACGTTTTCTAAAAACTTTCAACTCTACTTTAAAAACGGAAAAGGATTTCACAGCAACGATACACGGGTAGTGCTTCCACAAACCGGCCGGCAAATTTTACCCGCCTCGTACGGAACTGATCTCGGCTTTATCTGGAAACCATTCAGCTCATTACTGATCAATGCAGCAGCCTGGCATTTGTTCCTGGAACAAGAGTTTGTATATGTTGGCGATGCAGGTATTGTTGAACCCGGCGGTAAAACAAGAAGAGTGGGTGCAGATGTATCAGTACGTTGGCAACCATCCAAACACTTCAGTGCAGATGCAAACATCAACTACGCACATGCAAGAAGTATTGAAGACCCGAAAGGAGAAAATTATATTCCGTTAGCTCCCACCTTTACAAGCACCGGTGGTGTAAACTATCAACACAACAGTTGGAATGCAAGTGTTCGTTACCGCTATTTGGCAAACAGAGCTGCTACTGAAGACTACAGCATTACCGCTAAGGGATATTTTGTAACCGATGCATCGATCAGTTATGCATTTCGCAAATTTGAAATTGGTACCGTTATCGAAAATCTCTTTAATACTGAATGGAACGAAGCACAGTTTGCAACTGAATCCAGATTACGTAACGAAACAGAGCCGGTTAACGAATTACATTTCACACCGGGAAATCCATTCTTCCTAAAATTAAAGATTGCATTTAAGTTTTAACAGCTGTAGAAACAGCCACAGCAGGTTTTACGGGAAAAAAACCATATCAGACAAAGAAAGGCGAACAGATACAGTTCGCCTTTCTTATTTTCGCTCCAGAAACAAATCAGTATGCGTATAATTTCCTACAACGTAAACGGCATTCGTGCTGCCATTAAGAAAGGGTTTATTGACTGGCTGAAAACAGATCCGGCTGACATTATTTGTGTGCAGGAAACAAAAGCACAACTGGAAGATATTGATCAATCATTGTTTACTGAGCTTGGGTATCATATTTACTGGTTCAGTGCACAAAAGAAAGGATATAGTGGTGTAGCTGTATTCACGAAAATAAAACCAGATGCTGTTGAAACAGGAAATGGCCATGGACCCAGTGATGATGAAGGCCGTGTAATTCAACTTGATTTTGGCGATATCCGTTTGATCAATACGTATTTTCCCAGCGGTACCAGTGGCGATGAACGACAGGCATTCAAATACGTATGGCTGGATGAATATTTCAAATGGCTCAACAAACTAAAAAAGAAACATCCCAAATTGATTCTTTGCGGCGACTACAATATTGCACACAAGGAGATTGATATTCATGATCCCAAAGGCAATAAAAACTCAAGCGGCTTTTTACCGGAAGAACGTGAATGGATGACGAAATTTTTTGAAAGCGGATGGATTGATACGTTCCGGGAATTTCATCCGGAGCCACACCGCTACAGCTGGTGGAGCCAGCGTTTCCCCAGTGTACGGTTGAATAACAAAGGATGGCGTATTGATTACATCAGTGTTACAGAACCATTGAAGAACAAATTAAAGGATGCAGAAATTTTTCCGGATGTAAAACACAGTGATCATTGTCCGGTGTATTTAGAATTGGAATGAAAAAAAACAATTGTTTGAAAAAAAAGCGGAGAGTATAACCATACATTCTGCGGCTTTTTTATTCGTTCTATCTTGGTTCTAGGATTTTGTTCTGAATTTTGAAAAGTACTCATCATTGTAAGAAAATCACTTTCACAATTATTTCTTTTGGTAGCACAAACACCGACCTCAGCCCTGTAAAAATTATAATAAAACGGAATTATAACAGTTATTTCATTATGCTTAATAGAAGTATCAATGATCCATTTACTGTTGCTTTCCTGACAAATACGTCTAAACAAATCTTTTACAACTGGTGGTGTACTTGAGTTAAATCGAATATTCGAAATTTCTCCAGTTCGATTAATTACAAAAGAGAGAAAACTACAACCCGACTCGCATAATGTATCAATCGTATAAGGGTAAATAATCCTGCGCATAGGATCATAATATTGTTTGTCAAAATAATCTTCAACACTTTCAAAACCCTTTATTGATATTGGTGAACTCTGACAAAGTACAATCTTGCCTGAAATAAGCAGGAAGAGGATAATTAGTATTCTTTTCATGATTTCAATTTACAAGGAAGCTATTTTGAGTCATTCCGGCATTCTTCATTAATGAATAATCAAAAAAGCAATGGTGCTTTACTCTAAACTAATACTATTAAAATAATACATTTGTTAAATATTTCTATCATGATCATTTACAACGTTACTTCAAAAGTTGCCTTTGAAATAGAAAAGGAATGGGTGAAATGGATGCAGGAAGAACATCTTGCCGAAGTAGTTGCAACCGGTTGTTTTACCCATGCACAATTATTGCGTTTACTTGAATCGGATGATGATGAAGGTGCTACTTATACTGCACAGTATTTTGCAACCAGCAAAGAACTGCAGGAAAAATACATTGCACAATTTGCTGCCTCACTTCGTGAAAAAGCATTTGCAAAATGGGGCAACCGGTTTATTGCATTTCGCAGTGTAATGGAAGTTGTGCAGTAATTGTGGAAAATAAACAACTTCATTCCATTGCTTTCCTGTAAAACGAACAACCGCTGAAACCCTTGCTGCACAAGCATTTCAGCAAGCTGTATTCCAAAACCCCTGCTGCACAGGCATTTCAGCAGTTCTGCTACCATTTTAGCATAACCAAAATTACACTTGCTTTTTACAGAATCCTTTGCCCATGCGGTTTTGAGCGATTTCCTTACATGTTTCAGCACAGCTAAAAAAATTTTGTTGGAATACAAAACCGTCTATATTTGCTCCACTTAAAAAATTCTCACTATGAACAAAGCTGAATTAGTAGCAAAGATTTCCGAAGATGCGGAACTTTCAAAGACACAGGCAAATGCTGTATTGGATTCTTTCATTGAAGCCGTTACCAAAACATTGAAAAGTGGTGGTAAAGTAACATTGGTTGGTTTCGGAACATTCTCTGTTACCAAGCGTGCTGCACGTACAGGTCGTAACCCGCAAACAGGTGCTACCATCAAAATCAAAGCAAAAAAAGTTGCGAAATTTAAAGCAGGTAAAGAACTGGCTGCAAAGCTCTGATTGTTTGCTTCGTAAAAAAAGCAAGAAACAGTTCGTTTCTTGCTTTTTTTATAGTCAACTTATAAAACAGGAGCTGTAATTGCTCCATCATCATTACATTTACGTTTCAAATAAATTTTACTATGGGCAGAGGTGATAAAAAAACAGCAAAAGGAAAACGCTTTTTAGGTTCATTCGGCAAAAGCCGTCCTGCAAAAGCAGTTAAAAAAGCAGCTCCAAAGAAAGCTGAGAAAAAAGACTAACACAAGAACGAAGTAAGAAGTACGAGGTATGAATTGTCTGATAAGTGGACGAAATTGAATAGTTGGAGAAATTCCTGCTTCTTACCTCGTACTTCATTTTTCAGGGTGCTAACCGCTCAATTTTCCAGGTACCATTCTCTTGTAGTGAATATTGTAACCGGTCGTGTAAACGACTGCTCCTTCCCTGCCAGAATTCAATGATCACGGGCTTTACACGGTAGCCGCCCCAATGTGGCGGACGTGTTACTGCTTCTGTGCTGAATTTTTCTTCCAGTCGTTTCACATTCTTCTCCAGCCAACTCCTGTTTTCAATTACATGGCTTTGTGGCGATGCCCATGCTCCTATTTGTGAACCTGTAGGTCGTGATAAAAAATAGTCATCGCTTTCTGCAGCACTTACTTTTTCAACAATACCCGTAATACGGATCTGCCGCTCCAGCTCTTTCCAGAAAAACAACAAACTGGCTTTTGGGTTTTCTGTCAGCTCCCTTCCTTTTGCACTTTCGTAATTGGTATAAAATACAAAGCCTTTTTCATCATATCCTTTCAGTAATACAATACGTGCTGAGGGCACAGCTTCCAGTGATGCGGTTGCCAGTGTCATGGCATTTACTTCATCTATTTCTGATTCAATGGCCTGCTGCCACCAATCAGCAAATTGCAGAAAGGGTGAATCAGCTACTTCGTCTTCATTCAATGTTTTGAGCGAATAATCTCTGCGGATATCAGCAATGGACGACATAAAACGGTTGTATTAATGAAGTGCCAAATCTAAGAAAGGAACTGCGAAGAAAGACTGATTTACTGATTTTGATTGGAAGAAATCCGTGCAAGCATGGCTTCAATTTCAGAAAGACGGGATAGCTGCGATTCCAGTTTTTTATTATGATCACTCACCTGCTGTAAATCTTTGTTCAGCTCTTCCAAAAATTCATTCCGCTTACTGAGTTGCTGGCGTTGCATGTTTGATTCCTTCAGCTTGCTTTCCATTTCAATGACATGTTGCGATAGTCTTGAATTTTCTTCTACCAGTTCCCGTTGTTTGCTGCGCAAATCGTTCAACTCTACTGAAAGCAGATGATTGGCTTCTTCCAGTTCATCGTAGCGGAGTGCATGTGTTTGAGGTGTTGCCAGCTGTTGTTCTACCTTCATCAGTTTCGATTGAATTTCATTGAACTCATCGTACGCTGTTTCCAACCGATTTTTCATTTCCTGTGTAAGCACGGTTTGCTGGCGAATGGTATTGAGTTCACCTTCTTTCTCGGTGAGGGAACGGCGTAACAGTTGTAATTGTTCTGTGAGGTATTGATTTTGCTGGAGGGTGTCCTGGTGTTTCTGTTCTACTTTTTCCAACAGATCAACCTGGCTCAGCAATTTGGAAATATTCTGATTGTGTTGCAGCAAATGATCCTGCGCCGATTTTAATTGTGCCAGGTATTCGGCCTGACTTACTTCTGTTGTTACAACAGCTGTTGTTGATTCAACCACCACCTGCTGCGGACGTTGTTTCAATTCCTGTATCAAGGCCTTCAACTCTTCAATTTCATCGGCCAGCAATTGTTCGTTCTCCCTTGCCTGCAACAGATCTTTACTCAGGTGCTCGCCGGCTTCTTTTTGCTGCTCCAGTATATTGTAATATTTCATGCGCCAGTCGTGCGCTTCTTTCTCATATTTTTCTACATCAATATCCTGGTCGAACTGGCTGCCATTGCGCATATTCCAGAAATAATGGATCACAAAACCCAATACCAATGCCCCGATCTGAAACATCACAATTTCAATAACAGAAAGCTGGATCGCAAGAAAAATAGCTGGCATGGTGTAAATATTAAGGTGCAATAAATGCTGCAAACGGATTGCAAGGGAAAGTTAGCTTCAATAACAGAAGGGAAGAAGGGTTGCGGCGGTAATTTTATCCCCAACCTTATACCGAATGTGAAAAGGCTTACCCGTTAACGATGGTTCCCACGTTTTCGCCGGTAACAACACGCTTCAGGTTGTCCTGCCTGTTCATGTCAAACACAATAATGGGTAAATTATTTTCCATGCAGAGTGTAAACGCCGTCATATCCATTACCCGCAGGTTCTTACTCAAACATTCCTGGAAAGTAATGCGTTCAAATTTTGTAGCTGTGGGATCTTTTTCCGGATCAGCTGTATAAATACCATCCACCCGTGTGCCTTTTAAAATCACATCGGCATTGATTTCAATGGCACGGAGCGAACCTGCTGTATCCGTTGTAAAATAAGGATTGCCGGTACCTGCACCAAAGATCACGACACGTCCTTTTTCCAAATGACGGATCGCCCTGCGGCGTATATAAGGTTCAGCGATCTGTTCCATTTTAATGGCACTCTGCAAACGGGTGTACACACCTGCTTTTTCAAGTCCGGCCTGTAAAGCCATGCCATTGATCACGGTTGCCAGCATGCCCATGTAATCGCCATGCGCCCGCTCAATACCGGTTTCTGCTTCGTTCATGCCACGGTAAATATTCCCACCGCCAATAACGATGGCCACCTGTACCCCCAACGAGGTAATGCTTTTAATGCTTTGGGCATATTGACTGATGACGGCTGAATCCATACCGAAATTCTTATCGCCCATTAAAGACTCACCGGAAAGTTTTAGCAGAACACGTTTGTATTTTGGAAGCATGCTGCGAAGATAGACGATTTGGCTTGATGGGAAAAAATGAATGCGGGTTTGGTAGTGTCAGGACGTTGCAAACGTCAGACACATGATGATTTAGGTGTTGGCGCAAGCGTCCCGCTTGTTCTGCGTTGCATACAGCAGCTATTTTTAAACCTAATCATAGAATCATACATCCATGAGTTATAGAGATGTCTCCTGCCGTCGACATGACGGCGTAAGTGTTTGAGTAATTTTGAAGTTCTATTTAATCGGAGTGCGTCATTTCGAGCCCCGCCTGTTTAATGTACAACTTTCGTTAGGCTTGTGGCGTGGTG
>CAYMSG010000191.1:0-839 GCA_964392955.1 uncultured Chitinophagaceae bacterium
CCTGTTAAAGAGAAAGACAATTCTGTAAGTGGTGTTGCAGTTGTAACATCCGACATCACATCGATCAAACTCAATGAAGAAAAAGTACAGCAGGCCAACCAGAAGATCAGGGCCATGCTGGCAAGTACCAATGAAGGGTTTTATATGATTGCCCCCGATCACAGCATTATACTCGTAAATGAAGCAGGGAAGCAGATCATGCGGCTTACTACTAATTTACTCTGCCGGGAAGGTGACAGTATTCTGAAATTTATTAAACCGGAACGTGAAGAGATTTTTCAAAAAATATTTGAGAATGTACTGAATGGGCAGGTGGAAGAGAATGAATTGTTTTTTGAAACAACGGAAGGCGATCTGTGGATACAGAATACTTATTTTCCCGTGCGGGATGAAGCAAATAAGGTGATCGCAGTTTGTATATCCGTTAAAAATGTAACTGAACGCAAACTGGTAGATAAGGCATGGGAAAAATTACGTGAAGAGCGGGAAGAATACCAGTTCAGGTTACAATCGATCCTGGACAATACGCCTTTGATCATGTTCATTAAAGATCTGGAAGGCCGTTACTTACTCACCAACCGTTCGTTTCGTGAAGCATTTGAATTATCGGATGAAGTGGTGATCGGAAAAACGGATTTTGATTTTGAAGAAGATGATGCCGCCATCCGTTATCGTGAGGCAGATGAACGGGTAATGACGCTGATGGAGCATGTGCAAACTGATGAAACAGTACAAATGGCAGACGGTGAACACAATCTGCTGATTGTAAAATTTCCATTGTTTGACAGAGATAATATTTTGTATGGTGTTGGCGGAATTGCCACTGATATTACGGAACG
>CAYMSG010000191.1:849-7218 GCA_964392955.1 uncultured Chitinophagaceae bacterium
AGAAGGCGAAAGCCAAGCCAAAGAAAAAAACTGTGGTGGAAGCAAAACGAAAAGCAGAATCAGCTGAGCAGTTGCAGGAGCAGTTCCTGGCAAATATGAGTCATGAAATTCGCACACCGTTGAATGGTATTATTGGAATGACGAATGTGCTGCAGCATACAGCACTTTCTGAAGAGCAGGAAGAATTTGTGCAGATCATCCGCCAGTCTTCCGATAATTTATTAATGCTGATCAATGATATTCTTGATCTTTCCAAAATCAAGGCAGGCAAACTTTCTGTTGAAAATGTTCCGTTCCATTTGCAAAAAGTAATGGATCAGGCAGTGGCTCCGTTTCATTTAAAAGCAAAGGAAAAAGGAATACGATTATCCATACTGTTAGATCGTTCGGTTCCCTTACAGTTAACCGGTGATCCATTACGGGTTACACAAATCCTCTCGAACCTGCTTGGGAATGCAATGAAGTTTACAGAATCCGGTTCAATTGAAATACGGGTGTGTGAAGAACTGCCGCAGCAGGAAACTAAAAAAACGATACTGTCTATTTTTGTTACAGATACAGGCATTGGCATACCGGTTGAAAAGCTGGATCATATTTTTGACAGTTTTGAACAGGCCGCCAGTGAAACAACTCGCAAATACGGTGGTACAGGATTGGGCTTATCTATCACACGCCAGTTATGTGAAAAAATGGGAGGTGGTATTGCAGTAAGCAGTGAGCTTGGAAAAGGTACAACTTTTCGTGTGCAACTTCCATTCGGAATTGCGGAAGATGCGCCAACAGTTGAGTTGGCAACAAAAGGAACAGAAATCCCGGATGCAGATATCAGCGGCAAGCGAATTTTAGTTGCAGAAGATAATGAGATCAATCAGAAAGTGATCATGCATGTATTGCAACGGGTAGGCATCAGTACAACGATTGTGAATAATGGAAAAGAAGCAGTTGATCTGCTGGAAGAAGGGGAAGAGTTCGATCTCATTATCCTTGATCTGCAAATGCCGTTGATGAATGGCTTTCAAACGGCAACATATATCCGAAAGAAACTGGAATTAACCACACCTATCATTGCAATGACTGCCAGTGCACTTCGAAACGAAAAAATGCGTTGTTTCGAATTGGGAATGAATGAGTATCTCACTAAACCATTTGTTCCGGCCGATTTGTATGCAGAACTACGTCGGTTTTTACTTGCACAACCTACAACAGGCAAACGAGCCGATAAAAAAACTGAGCAACAGCAGGAAACAGAGCTGTATAATCTTTCGCTGATTTATGAAATGGATGACCAGGAATATGTATGTGAAATATTGCAATTGTTTCTGTCAACAACGCCGGAGTTGTTAGCTGAAATTCACGAAGCAACACTCTATGAAAACTGGGATGAAGTGTATCGCAAAGCACATAAACTGAAAAGCAGTCTTGGTTTGTTGCAAATGAATTTAATGTTGGGACTGGTTGCCACAATTGAGTTGCAGGCAAAAGCGCAGCAAAATGTTGAGCGTATCCCCGATGGTTTAAAGAAAGCAACAGAGTTGTTTGAATTGATACGTCCAATGATCGAGGCCGAACTGGAAAAAGTAAATCAAATAAATAATTAATTATAAAATCCAAAACCTGATAGAAAATGAAAATTCTTGTAGCTGAAGACGAACCGATCATGTTAAAGACCATTGCCCTTCGTTTACGTAAAGACGGGCATGATGTAATTGTTGCCGATAATGGCCGTGAAGCCATGGATCAGATTGATGCACATGATCCCGACATGATCATCACTGATATTATGATGCCCTATTCCTCCGGACTTGAAATTGTTGGTAAGGTGAAAGCAGCAGGTCAGCGAAATGTTCCGGTAATTATTTTGAGTGCAATGGGGCAGGAGAATGTAGTGGTAGAAGCATTCAACCTTGGTGCGGATGATTATATTACAAAGCCTTTCAGCCCGAATGAATTGTCGATGCGTGTAAAACGCCTGGCAAAATCTGCATAAACAAAACACAAAAAGGGAAATTATGTACGGGTGATGAGTCATTCGCAGGATGCCCCTTATTTTTGTTGAAGTGGAAACAGGGCATATACATATGGGAGTGGAGCAGTTGTTGCCGGATGTACTGGTACAGCCCTGGCATTTACTGCTGGGTATGTTTTTTTTCATTCTCCTTATTGCAGGAGTTATCTTTTTTATATTACTCTATCTTATTCGTCGTACAAGACGTAGTGCACTTCGCTTGCAGTTGCGTGAAATATACAGTGAACTCATTAGTGAGCTGGCGGTGTGCGAAACCGAAGATGAATTGTACGCCTTTATCCAACAGCCTTCTGTTAAAGAGTTACTCTATCGTTTAAAAAGCGATGGATTTGCCCGAAAAGTAATGATCACGGAGTTACTGAAAACGGTGAAGAGTATGAACGGCAGTGCTGCTGCAAATGTTTGCTGGTTTTATGCGCAAGCCGATCTTGACAAAGATTCACTCGCACGGCTGCAGGAAGGCGCCTGGCATGTAAAGGCAAGGGCCATTCAGGAGTTGAGCGGACTACATCAGCGGAAACAGATCACAAAAATATACCGGCTTGCCAACCATCCTGATGAACTGGTACGTGATGAGGCAAGAACAGCTGTTGTAAAACTTACAGGTTTTGAAGGCTTGCGTTTTTTAGACGTGATCACCTATCCCATCACGGCCTGGCAGCAGTTGTGTTTGTTACATGAATTATCGTTTCACAAAGCACAGTCGTTTGATCAGATCGGTGGTTGGCTCAACTCTGCCAACAGCAGTGTGGTGGTGTTTGCATTGCAGTTGATCAAGGTGTACCAGTTATATGATCTGCATCCGCAGGTTCTTACTTGTATCTCGCATCCTTCGGTAACAGTGCGCAAAAAAGCAATCCAGGCATTACATGAAATTTATCAGGCAGAAGCGGCAGAACAATTGATCAATCAATTTCAGCAGGAAGAGCAAGCGTTACAATTACTCATCCTTCAATTATTCGAAGTACATGCAAGTGAAACTGAAGTAGCCTTCCTGGTCACCTGTCTTTCACATACATCCCCCGAAATTCAGGCAGCAGCTGCAAAAGCATTGCACAGCACGCATGCAGATGGAATCATGTTGATCGAGCAACAGGTTGCTGTCACCGAATATCCATGGACGATATTGTTGCCACAATTAAAACAGGAGGGTGCAATATGAGTTGGCAGGAGTTGATCGTTGATTTTTTCACGTATGTAATACTTGCCTATTCGGTGGTATTGTTGTTGTGTTATTTGTTCATCGCCTTTTATTCCATTGGTGAAACAAGAAAGTATATACGCAAAAGCAGTTTTACGGATTATTCCATTATGGCCGTATCGCCACATACACCTTCCATCAGTATATTGGCTCCTGCTTATAACGAAGCAGCAACAGTAATTGAAAATGTAAAATCGTTACTGAATATCCATTACAATCACATGGAAGTGATTGTGATCAACGATGGCAGTAAAGATGATTCCCTGCAAAAACTGATCGAAGCTTATCAACTTGAACTCACCCCTTATTTATTTACAACACATATTCCCACAAAACCGGTACGTGGTATCTACCGCAGCAAAAACCCGGTGTACAAAAAATTAGTGGTGGTAGATAAACAGAATGGCGGCAAGGCCGATGCATTAAATGTTGGTATCAATGTAGCATCGAACGATTACGTAGTTTGTATTGATGTGGATTGCATACTGGAACAGGATGCCATGCTGAAATTGATAAAACCTTTCCTGGAAGAAAAAGATACAAGGGTAATTGCAACAGGCGGTGTTGTGCGTATTGCCAATTCATGCGAAGTAAAAGATGGAAAAATTATTCGTGTGCATTTGCCGGAGCAGTTTTTACCACGTGTGCAAACACTTGAATACATCCGTGCTTTTTTACTGGGTCGTATGGCGTGGAGCCGATTGAATGGTTTGTTGTTGATTTCCGGTGCCTTTGGTGCATTTGACCGTGACATTGCAATTAAAGCCGGCGGATACGATCATACAACCGTGGGAGAAGATATGGAGTTGGTGGTACGTATGCGGCGCTACATGGAAGAGCGAAAGCTGCCTTATAAAGTAGCCTATATACCTGATCCGCTATGCTGGACAGAAGCACCATCAACCTATAAAATTCTTGGCCGTCAACGCAACCGGTGGACCAGAGGCACTATTGAAACATTGAAGCTGCATCGGAAAATGTTTTTTAATCCATCGTATGGTGTGCTGGGTATGATCAGTTATCCGTATTGGTTCTTTTTTGAATTCCTGGCACCAATCATCGAGTTTGTTGGTTTTATTGCTTTGGTTGTATTTGCGGTAATGGGTTTGATGGATTGGAATTTCTTCCTGGCTTTACTTGGATTTATTCTCTGTTTTGGTTTTTTATATTCTGTATTTGCTATACTGATGGAGGTGCTTACCTACAATCAATATAAAAAGCGAAACGAAATTTTCAGCTTAATGCTTACTGCATTTCTTGAGCCGTTTATTTTTCATCCCTTTGTTGTATGGAGTGCTGTAAAAGGAAACATCGATCTGCTGCGTAAAAAAAATGCATGGGGTGAAATGACAAGAACCGGTTTTGCAGGGAAAAAGAAAACTTAAAAGCGACGGGCATAGCCAACTGATCCGAAATACTGATTGCCAAATGTCTTTGGCTGGTACTCATCTCTTGAATAACCTGTATGGAACAGCAGCAGATGTTTTTGTTGAATGGATTTCCGGATTCCAATAGTGAGGCGATTGGAATATAAACGCTGGTTGGTTGTAAACTGGATATTCCTTGTTTCATCGGGCGATACACCGGTGCCATATTGCAGCCATGCATAATCATTCATTTCACCAAAGTAGTAACGTGCAGTAAACAGTCCGGCAAAGTTGAATCCATTGTTATCACTTATAAAACTTCTGGCCTGCAAAAACCAATTGCCTGTATAGAAGCCGATGCCCGATACCCCGATCAATAAATTTTTATCAAAATACAGATAACGGAAGCCGCCTTCCAGTTCCACCGCTTTTGGGAGGTTTACGTAGAGCGAATAACCTGCACGGAATGTTGGAAAAACCGGCATGTTGGGCGAAAAACCAATTCCTGCATAACTGTAAACATTTTTTGAAAACTTTGGATAAGCTTCCAGTTCTGCCTGCCAGCCATTTTGTGCCAGGCGGTTTGCATAATTAAAACGGCCAAGGATGGCAGCTTTCTTTGCTTCGTGTTTGTATTCGATACCGGCAATATGCCAATCGTTGTTGAACTGCTTATCAAAATGAAAATATTCATATTGAACGGTAACCGTATTCATGAATAACGATGAATCGGTTTGCTGGGCAAACAAAACAAACGGAAGGGAAAAAACAATTGATATCAGGAGTTGGCTTCTCATATACTGAACAATGGACAGGTAAAGATAGCATAGCTTTCAGCAATGCTTTGTAGTTGAAAATAGGTAAAATTGAACGTTTCGATTTAGAAGTGAACGAACCAATCGCACAATGAACGCCAGAATTCAAACCGGTGAAATGTAAAAACCGACATATGATAGAGCAATAAGATGAGCAATGCAGCCGGAAATACATTGAGTCGTTTGTGCGAACGCCAATCCCAGATACATAAACCAATCAACAACAGATCAGCCAGCAAAAAGCCGGCAAAGGGAGCTATCGGATTTCCTTCAATCGTCGGCATAAACGCCAGCACTTCCCGGAAATGAATATGAATCAACCGGTCTGTAACCGGTGTAAACATGGTAAAGGCCGTACAAACCATATAACGGGCATGCACAGTTGCTTTTTTCCGGTGGTAAATGGCAAGCCCATACAGCATTGCAAACGCAACAAGTGCATTGGCCGCAAGCGCAACAAAAAAATAATCCATGGTACCCAGTTGTGGCAATGGCTGCAGCCGGTATTTCAGCAAATCAAGCGTAGTAAAGATCAGAAGAGGTACAAGTACGTATGAAAATTTTCCAATACTGCGGTGCAGCTGGGTTCGCTTGGTTCGAATAAGATAAGGTTGTACAATCAGCATCAAACACCACAGTGTAAGTGTAATACCATGGGTATGCATCCGGTAATTATCCTGTTCCAGCAGTTTGGTAAAGTATGTTACCCAAAAGCCTGCAATCACAAACAGGAAAAAACCGATGAAATAAAAGTGACTTTTTTGAAAGAGTGATTTTTCAAGTTTCATACTGAAGCCAATATATGTATTCTCAATGTTAGCGAATTTCTTTGATGTTTGGTAAAAGGCGGTCAGTATCTGGGTATTGAAGCTTTTGGAACACGATTTCGGGTTGAAAGAGTCAATCCGACAAATATTTTCAGGCAATTTTGTTGCTTGGGCATCAAATCATTTTTTGCCT
>CAYMSG010000192.1:0-7209 GCA_964392955.1 uncultured Chitinophagaceae bacterium
CCAAGATGAATGTATTTGGCTGGAACAGCAAACGGGAAATTGATACTGTGATGACCCCTTATGATTCGGTTCGGTATCATAAGATGATCATTCAAACAGGTTTTATGGTGATGGATCCGTTTACTGGTGAAGTAAAAGCATGGGTAGGTGGCGTAAACTTTAAAAACTTCAAATACGACCACGTAAACATGAATACAAAACGGCAGGTAGGTTCAACCTTTAAGCCGTTGTTGTATGCACATGCGGTTGAAAATGGTTATACACCCGAAACGCCTTTACCAGGTGGCCCCATTAACCTGGGTGGTAAAATCATTACAGGTGGTGGCGGACCAATGGCAATCTGTCTCGCTTTTTCGAAAAATCCCGGTGCTGCTTATTTAATGAATCAGTTTGGCGTAAAGAGTGTCATCAATTTCGCACAAAGCACAGGTATTAAAAGTGAAATGCCACCTTACCCATCGATTGCGTTGGGCAGTGCCGACATCAGTGTGTATGAAATGCTGCAGAGCTATACCATGTTCCCTACCAATGGCATGAGTACACAACCAATTTATGTAACACGCATTGAAGACCGCAACGGAAATATTTTGCAAACCTATGCACCCGAGCAAAAAGTAGTGATGAGTGAAGCCGCCGCTTATACCATGGTAAAAATGATGCAGGGTGTGGTGGATATTGGTACCGGCCGTCGTTTACGTGGCATGGGTCTTACTGGTGAAATTGCGGGTAAAACAGGCACAACAAATGGAAATACCGATACCTGGTTTATCGGTTATACGCCACAGTTACTGGCAGGTGGCTGGGTTGGTTGCGATGATCCGTTTCTGAAAATGGTGGGTGAAGGTAACCGCACTGCATTACCGATCTGGGGTTACTTCTTTGAAAAAGTATTTGCCGATAAAACACTGGGCATAACAAAAGATGCAAAGTTTGTACAGCCGGAAAGCATGAAAGTGGAATCGTTCATGGATTATGAAAATTTTGCCGACAGGTACAGGAATGAACCGGATGCAGAAAATCCTGACGGAGCAAATGGCACTTCGTCTGATTATGGCGATCTGAACCTGACACCTGATCCAACGCTGGGTCCTGAATCGCAACTGACAGAAGAACAAAAAGTATTGCAGGAAGCAAAAAAACAAGACGAGAAAAAACCTGATCCCAAAAAAGATCAAACAAAACCAGCAGCAACAGATAACACTAAAAGTAAAGACAGCACCAAAAAGAAATGGTGGCCGTTTAAGAAAAAGAATAACTAGATAACAAAGCCCCGCATTTTGCGGGGCTTTTGATTTATGATAATGATGTACTCCAGGTTAATTTATAAACATCATCAGCACCTTTTACGCAGGTAAACAGGAAGTTGGTTATAAACGGAATTTGCAACTGTTCACCTTTTTCTTCAAAGGCAACGGCGCCGCTTAAATAAATAATGGAGGAAGATGTTTCCAATGCTTCACTATCGAAGGGAACACGTTGTTGATTATACCCCAGATCGTAGTGACGGTACGCTAACTGTTCTACCATATTCTCCAGCAAATCGGGCCGGTCAAGTATAGCAGCAATGTGAATTGAATTGTTCATGATCCAATCGTGTTAAAGATTCAATCTGATCACCTCAGTATCTCTGTTTCTTATACTATTGATGCTGCAATCGTATTTCTGATTAATAAAGAAATGTGAAAGCTGTCAAACGCTGCTTCTGTGCAGAAAAGGCTGGAGGAATATTTCCGGGCAACCCTTTAGCATATTTTTGCATCTTTGTAACCTAAAACAAACTACTGATTATTATGTGTGGAATCGTTGGCTATATCGGTTCACGGGAAGCCTATCCCGTAATACTGAAAGGATTAAAGCGACTGGAATACCGTGGTTACGACAGTGCCGGTGTGGCGCTGCTCAACAATGGAATGAAAGTATATAAGAAGAAAGGAAAAGTTGCCCAGCTCGAAGAAGAAACCATTGGCAAAGATCTGCAATCGAATATCGGCATAGGGCATACCCGTTGGGCCACACATGGTGAACCAAGCGACCGCAATGCACACCCGCATATTTCCAACAACGGAAAACTGGCGATGATCCACAACGGCATCATTGAAAATTATGTATCCATTAAAAACGAATTACTGCGGAAAGGATACAGTTTTAAAAGTGATACAGATACAGAAGTACTCCTCAACTTTATTGAAGATATTAAAACCAACAATGAATGTTCGCTGGAAGAAGCCGTGCGTATTGCGTTGAAACGTGTAGTGGGTGCGTATGTAATTTTATTGATCGATGAAGATGACCCCGATACCATTATTGCAGCACGCAAAGGAAGTCCGTTGGTAATTGGTATTGGTAAGAATGAACATTTTCTTGCCAGTGATGCATCCCCGATTATTGAATACACCAAAGAAGTGGTGTATGTAAACGACTATGAACTCGCCATTGTAAGAGCCGATGAACTGATCCTGAAAAATCTCGGTAACGAAAAAATTACACCCTACATTCAAAAACTTGATCTGGAACTGGCAGCCATTGAAAAAGGCGGTTACGATCACTTTATGATCAAAGAGATCAACGAACAACCACATACGATCTATGATTGCTTACGTGGACGTTTAGATCCTGTAGCCGGCACAATCACAATGGCTGGTGTACAAAACAACATTGAGCAGTTGAAAAATGCACAACGCATTGTAATGATCGCCTGTGGTACCAGCTGGCATGCAGGATTGGTAGCGGAATATATTTTTGAAGAACTCTGCCGCATTCCGGTTGAAGTGGAATATGCCTCCGAATTCCGGTACCGGAATCCGGTAATCAATAAAGGTGATGTAATCATCGCTATTTCACAAAGTGGTGAAACAGCCGACACCATTGTTGCCATCGAAAAAGCAAAAGAACAAGGTGCATTTATTTTTGGTGTAGTGAATGCAGTGGGTAGTTCTATTGCACGCCTGTCGCATGCCGGTGCCTACACACATGCCGGACCAGAAATTGGTGTAGCCAGTACAAAAGCATTTACTGCGCAACTGGCCGTATTAACAATGGTAGCTTTAAAAATCGCTCTTGAAAAAGGAACAATTTCGCATGAGCGTTATATGCATTTACTCGATGAGTTGCACGAAATTCCGGAGAAAGTAAAACTGTTGCTGGAACATGCAGATAAAATAAAAGAGATCGGGTTGAAGTATAAAGATGCAAGTGATTTCCTTTACCTGGGACGTGGCTACAATTTCCCTGTAGCATTGGAAGGTGCATTAAAGCTGAAAGAGATTTCATACATTCATGCAGAAGGTTATCCTGCAGCAGAAATGAAACATGGCCCCATTGCATTGGTGGATGAAAAACTGCCTGTAGTATTTGTTGCAACCAAAGATCCATACTATGAAAAAATTGTGAGCAATATCCAGGAAATCAAGGCACGGAAAGGACAGGTGATTGCAGTAATAACTGATAATGATGAAGTGATTCCTTCCATGAGCAACGATATTATGTTTGTGCCGGAAGCCGATGAAATTGTTGCACCGATGCTCAGTGTAATTCCGTTGCAACTGCTCTCCTATTATATTGGTGTAGCAAAAGGGTTGGATGTAGATAAACCACGGAATTTAGCAAAGAGTGTAACAGTAGAATAAACAACAAGTTTGTAGTTTGTGGTTGATAGTTGTGTGCACGATACTATTTCATACTGCTACATTTATTCAGGTTGATTAAATCAAAACAACTACAAACTAAAAACTACAAACTCCAGATGAACCCCATCAGCAAACAACCGATCTCAGGCATTGGTTACAACTTTATACCGGCTGCTTATCTTCCAAAAGGAAAAGATGAATACTATCTCCGCAATAAACAAAACAGGAGCGGTATCAGCTACAGGAAATTATCGGCACTGGAAATAGAAGTATTGGTGCGTAACCGAAACGCATCCGACGACTGGAACAATATTCTTGTTTCAGATGCATTCAATCCCGAACTGGTGAAGAACTGTAAGTTCTTCGGCTTGGTACGTATTGGTAAACTGGAACCTTACTACCTCGAATTTCATTCGGTCAAATTACAGGTAGGTTTGTACAACAGCACCATCATCAGTTGCGACTTAGGTGACAATGTTGTAATTGACAATGTTCACTACCTCTCCCACTACATTCTCGGCAACGAAGTGATCATTACCAATGTGCACGAAATGGGTACTACCAATTATGCCAAATTCGGGAATGGTATTTTAAAACAGGGCGAAGATGAAAAGATCCGCATATGGCTGGAAGTATGTAATGAAAATGCAGGTCGAAAAATTATTCCGTTTAATGGAATGCTGCCCGGTGATGCTTGGCTTTGGAGCCGCAACAGAGATAATGCTCTGTTACAGCAAAAATTAAAAGAGTTTACGGAGCTTAAGTTTGATAAACTGCGTGGCTACTATGGAAAAGTGGGTGACCGAACGGTGATTAAAAGTTGTTCTATCATCAAAGATGTATGGATCGGCAGCGATGCATATTTAAAAGGCGCCACCAAACTAAAAAACCTCACCATCAATTCATCGCCCGGTGCAAGTTCGCAGGTGGGCGAAGGTTGCGAACTGGTGAACGGAATTATGAGTGAAGGATGCAAAGCCTTCTACGGTGTAAAGGCTGTACGTTTTTACATGGCGTCGCATTCGCAGTTAAAATATGGTGCACGGTTGATCAACTCGTACCTCGGTAACAATGCAACCATTTCCTGTTGTGAAGTATTGAATTCACTCATCTTTCCGGCGCATGAACAGCACCATAACAATTCATTTCTCTGTGCTGCTACCATTATGGGACAAAGCAATATTGCAGCCGGTGCTACATTGGGCAGTAACCACAACAGCCGCAGTGCCGATGGTGAATTAATCGCAGGTCGTGGTTTTTGGCCGGGGCTTTGTGTAAGCATCAAACACAATTCAAAATTTGCAACCTATACATTACTGGCAAAAGGTGATTACCCGGTTGAGCTGAATATTCCCATTCCTTTTTCGCTGATCAGTAATGATGAAGCCAACAATCAATTGCAGGTAATGCCCGGCTATTGGTTTATGTACAACATGTATGCCCTGGCACGCAACGCCTGGAAATACATTGACCGTGATAAACGAAATGATAAAACGCAGCTACTGGAATATGATTTTCTTGCACCCGACAGCGTGAATGAAGTATTTGATGCACTGCGTTTGATGGAACTGGCAACCGGTAAAGCATTACTGGCTGACACAACTGCACACAAACCGTTGACAGATGACGCTTACAGCCAGGCAGGAAAAGAAGCATTGGAAAAAAATGATAATCGTATTGCCACACTGGAAATACTGGCCGATGGTTTTGAAAACAGTAAACGCAAAGTACAGTTGCTGAAAGTAGAACGCAGTTACAGCATTTTTAAAGAGCTGATTGTTTACTATACTATGGAGCAATTGATACAATTTGCAACTGCAAACACCGTAAAAAGTTTTGATGCACTGCTTGCACAGCTTCCTAAAAAACAAAAACGCAGCAGCTGGATCAATATCGGCGGACAGTTGATTGAAGAAGCTGCATACATGCAACTGAAACAAAAAATCACCACCAATAAAATTAAAAACTGGGATGCCATTCACAACTGGTACCAATCGCAAGGCGAAGCGTATGGCACTCGAAAATTAGTGCATGCATTAGCTTCGTATTATGAATTAATGGGAGAAAAGCTGTTGACAAAAGCAACATTCAAAACTGCATTACAGCAATACCTCTCTACCAAAGAATGGATGGTGAACGGAATTAAAGAATCACGGGCAAAAGACTATACCAATCCGTTCAGGAAAATGGTATACGAAACAGAAAAAGAAATGGAAGCCGTTACCGGAAAACTGAGCGACAACTCTTTCATCATGCAACAAATGGAAGAATTGAAAGCAACAAAAACAGCTGTACAAAAACTCATCAAAAAGTTTCAATTATAATCGACCGCCCGTTGTATGAACCGCCTTGTTGATGAATACATCGAAAGCCTGTCCGATGAGAAACGGGAAATAGCAGAACGGCTTCGTGAAATGATCCATGAACTGATTCCCCATGTACAGGAAAAGCTAAGCTTTAAAATTCCGTTCTATCATTATCATGGCATGTTCTGTTACCTCAACGAAGTAAAGGACGGTATTGATCTTGGTTTATGCCGTGGTAAAGATTTGGTTGATGTATTACCACAACTGGAACAAGGCAAACGGGTGATGGTTGCTTCTGTAATTCTGCGCAGCAAAAAAGAAATTCAAACAAAAAATATACAGGAAGTGATACTCACAGCTGCGAACTGGCAGGAAGAAGCAAAGCGTTTGAGAATTTCGATGATCAATACAAAGAAAAAGAAAACAAAATAAAGTTGTCATCCCGAGGAACGAGGGATCTTTTCAACTTAATTACTGAAGCCCGGCAGATCCCCCTTCGTTTGGATGACAGGAACTTCAACAAAATAGCCGCTTCAAACGAAGCGGCTATGAAATATGATAAATCATTCATCAGACGTGGGCGTCAGATGAAACAGAATTAAAATCAATCACCCCAAATATTATCTTTTCCATCGAGCCATAATTTCACCAGATCAGTTGTAACTGATTTTGGACGCTCCAGCGGGAAGCCCAATGCTCTGTCCCAAATCAAACTGGCCATTACACCCAATGCACGGCTCACAGCAAACAACACCGTGTAATACTCATACTCTTTCATTCCGTAATGCACCAATAACGCTCCGCTGTGCGAATCAACATTCGGCCATGGATTTTTTACTTTCCCCAACGATTGCAAAATGGGTGGCACCACTTCATAAATATTCCACACTGTGTTCACCAGTTTATCATCGGGCATATGTTTTTTACCAAATTCCATTTGAGCTGTAAAGCGGGGATCGGTTTTACGTAATACGGCATGACCATAACCCGGCACTACTTTACCGGAGCTCAATGTTTGCTTTACATATTCAGCGATCTGTTCTTTGGTAGGCGCATCGGTACCCAATGCTTCCTGCATTTCAAAAATCCATTTGATCACTTCCTGGTTGGCCAATCCGTGTAAAGGCCCTGCCAAACCATTCATACCTGCTGCATAACTCAAATACGGATCGCTCAAGGCAGAACCAACAAGGTGAGTTGTGTGAGCGGAAACGTTGCCGCCTTCATGATCGGCATGGATGGTCATGTACAAACGCATCAGTTCCATAAAGCCCTGA
>CAYMSG010000193.1:0-7208 GCA_964392955.1 uncultured Chitinophagaceae bacterium
AAATTGCCTTTGCCCAAATCTTCTTCTTCTGCAGTTAACACTTCACCTGATTTCTTTTTCTTCATATCAACAATACCACGAATGGCACCGCCAATAAAAATAGGAAGTGTAGTTGATAACGGAAGATAAAGACCTACAGCAAAGCTCAACGATTTAATACCGCACAACTCCATGGTGATGGCAATGAACACACCTACTAATACAAACTGCCAATCGAGATTGAAGGAGAGAATACCTTTAATGAGTGTTGCCATCAATGTTCCTTGTGGGGCAGGATAAGCATCAGTACCAATGGCATGTGTAATGCCTTGTGCCATCATTTCAGCCGTTGGTGTATCCAATACTTTAATAGTGGCACCAATGGCAATGGAAGAAACTATTGCACCAACAAACAATGCGATCTGTTGATACTTTGGTGTGGCACCTACAATATAACCCGTCTTTAAATCCTGCGATGTAGCACCGGCGTTGGCCGCTGCGATGCAGATCATCCCACCTACAACCAATGCCATGGGTTCAAATACTTTGCCCGTCCAGCCTACAGCAATAAAGATCAAACAGGTGCCCATCAATGTAGCAATAGTCATTCCACTGATGGGGTTGTTGGATGAGCCAATTAAACCCACTATGCGTGATGATACGGTAACAAAGAATGCACCGAAGATTACCACCAGCAAACCCAATAATAATTTACTGCCGATATTATCGCCGGGTACCTGTGGTAAAATGGCCATCAGTAAGATCAACACCAAACTGCCAATACCAACGATCTTTATATTGAGATCACGTTCTGTACGTTTTACTTCAACGGGAACACCATCCTGTTTTTTGATAGAACCAATACTGCTTTTGAAAGAAGAGATGATGGTTGGAATTGTTTTGATGAGTGTAATAAAACCACCTGCTGCAACCGCACCGGCACCGATCTGACGGATATATGCACGATAGATGGCGGTTGAATAATCAGCAAAGGAATGTGTAACGGGATCCCAACCACCGGGTCCACCTGCCACATCCACGCTGCCGAGATAACCCAGTTTTACCAATTGCAATGCAATGGTATCAGCAGGAACAAGTGATGCCATTAACGGCGTAAAGGCAAACCATGCAATAACACCGCCGGCAACTAACACACCGCTGATCTTTGGCCCGATGATATAACCAACACCTAAATACTCCGGTGTAATTTCTCCACTGATTTTTGCGGAAGGAAAAAATTTGTTCGCCTGCTTCGTCATCCAGAAAGGTGTTTCAGCAATTACATGAAAGATCTTTTGCAGAATAGCATACGCAAATGCAAACCCTAATCCCATAAAAGCGGTTTTGGCGAAATCGCCGCCCCGTTCACCGGCCTTTAGTACACTGGCGCAAGCCGTTCCTTCCGGATAGGGAAGTGTGCCATGTTCTTTTACGATCAATGATCTTCGCAAAGGGATCATCATCAACGTACCTAGAATTCCACCAAAAATAGCGAGGGTAAGAATGGTGAAATAATTGAAGAACTGCGAACTGTCTTTCTCACTCAAAAATAAAAAGCCGGGCAATGTAAATACAACACCTGCAGCAATACTTTCTCCTGCACTTCCTGTTGTTTGAATGATGTTGTTTTCGAGAATCGTGGTTTTTAAAAACCATCTTCCCAAGGTAATGGCGATAACAGCAATGGGAATAGATGCACTAACGGTTAAACCTGCTTTGAGTGCAAGGTAAACGGTTGATGCACCAAAGATGATTCCGAACGCAGCACCTACGAGCACACTTTTAATGGTGAACTCAGGCATCTTGCTGTCGTCCGGAACAAAGGGTTGGAACTTTTGCTCACTCATATGGCTTTGGTTTTAGAAGAAGGAAGATAGCAAAAACTTTAGTACAGTTTGGATAGGGATGTACACAAAAAAAGCCCGCTGATGGCGGGCCTTTTGAAAAAACGTATGCGTAGTTTATTTACGGCTGTTCATCTTTGCGAGTAAGCGCAGAATTTCCAGGTATAACCAAACCAATGTTACGAGCAGTCCGAATGCACCATACCATTCCATAAACTTTGGTGCGCCCATTTCACTTCCCTTTTCGATCATATCAAAATCAAGCAGCAGGTTCAATGCCGCAATTGCAATTACGGCTAATGAGAAGATAATGCTGAACATGGAACCATTGGTAGAAGACAGGAATGAAAAATGAATACCAAAGAAACCCAGGATCCATGAAAGCAGGTAGAACACTGCAATACTGGCGGTTGCCACAAAGATGATGGAACGGAAACGCTCAGTTACTTTAATAATACGCAATGTGTACAGCAGGTACATGCTGGCAGCTACCGCAAAGGTCAATAAAACAGCATGCGTAATGATGCCGGGATATTTTTCCTGGAACATGAAATTGAAGTAAGCAGAAAGACCACCTACAAACAAACCTTCCACAATAGCGTAAGCCGGAGCGAGGAAGGGACTCCATTCTTTCTTGAACGTAATAACCAATGCGATTACCAATCCACCCAACGCACCACCGATCACCATTGGCATAATATTTTTTCCTGCATCGAACCACTGCCAGGCAAATGCAGCACCGGCCATCACCATCAGCATTAAGAAACCAAACTTGTTCATAGTGCCACGAACAGTCATGGTTTCACCACTGAAGATCGTATCAGTCGATTGGAATTGTTTTTCGCTGAGAGTAGGATTACCTGATTTGAATAACGACATCGTATAAAATTTTAGGAACGTAAAGTTAATGGATAATTTTTTATTGCTTTAATCCGGGGTAGCGGCTCACAAATTCGATCTGGTAATCACTTTTTGTTTTGATGTGTTGTATAAAGTGACGAAGTGAGGCTACATCCGTTGAATCAGCAAACGCCTGGTCGTGGGTTAACAGCACCATATGATCCGGTGTTTTGGTGCGGTTGTAATAAAATGCACTATCCACCTGTTTGATCAATTCATCACTGCTTTGTTTCAACTTCAATGAATCGTTAAAGTGCCATTCAATATCCCACCCTACTACAACAAACCCAGCGTTGTAAAGCGAATCAGCTGCCGCTTTGCTTTTTACAATATCGGTTGCATTTACAGTTGCCGTTCGCCAGATGTTACGCCCGGGAGTTCGTGCAATTTTGTTGTTGAGTTGTAGAGAGTCGTCCGTTCGTTTGAAGTCAGCAACTACAGCAGTATCGTTACTGTAGAATTTGGAGAACCTGTTATGTGCATGCGTGTAACTGTGGTTGCAAATCTCCACCCATTCACTTAGTTGAAGGCTGTCCCAGGTGGCCTGTTGTTCTTTGCTGCCGTACACATGCTCGCCAATAACAAAAAAACTGGCAGGCACCTGCTCTTCGTTGATAACACGCAGCACTTGCCTGGTTCCTTTGTTAGGCCCGTCGTCGAAAGTGATGTAAATCTTCTTTTTCTTTTTTGGTGGGGACGGTGCTTCTTTTTCCGGCGCAGGCATGGCTTGTACAACGGGTGTAATCGCCATCGGCAATTCATTGTTGGTACTGTTGAATGTACAGCTGCAAAAAATAAGGGAGAGAAAAAAGTGGGGGAGATAGTTGGCTGCGTTGGCTGGCTCGCCTTCATCGTCGGCTGACGATGATTCAATTTGTTTCATAAAAATAATTGTTGATTTAATTTGAGTATGAAGATAGCAGGTGGCTAATTGCTTTGCAAGTACGCTTTCGTTAAAGATTCTGTAAATGAAAAAACCTCACGAAAAATTTTCTGTGAGGCTTGTAAATAGTGTGTGTTGTTTTTTTAAACTGCAGTTGTGCCTTTTTCGCCGTCGCTTTTTTTCTTAAAAACGTCATTGAAAATGCTTTCAGCTTCGCTCATATAATCTTTCATATTTTCTGAGCCTTTTGTTTTCAGCTCTTCAAAATAATCACCTGCTTTGTTGAACGATTTTTCGGCTTCCTCTTTCAACTTACTGGCTTTCTCTTTAAGATCAGCGTACATTTTTTCTTTTTCTTCATCCGTCATGCTGTTGTATTTGAACAATGCATAACCAGCCGCTGCACCCAGCAGGAATGTTGCGATGTGTTTAGGATTTACCATAGTTGTAAGTTTAAGTGAAGTATATCAATTATCAGTCCAGCCTTGAACAAGTGACAATTTTGCAAGTTGTTCCTATGCCTGAGCGGGTACATTCAGTTCCCTTTCAACCGGCGTTTCTTGATCAATCCCCCTTTCACATCTTTAATGCTGCTCATCACCATAAAGGCATTGGGATCAATTTTTTCTACTTCTGTTTTAATACGGTTAATTTCCAAACGGGTAACAACCGAGTAGATAATGTCACGTTCATCAGCATAACCTTTCGTGCCAAAACCACCTTTCCCTTTGTACACAGTTACACCACGGCCCAGTTGATGTGTTATCATATAACTGATCTCTTCACTGTGGGTTGAAACAATGGTAACCCCTGTGTATTCTTCAATTCCTTCGGCCACAAAGTCAACGGTTTTTGCAGCGGCGAGATAGGTAATAAGTGCATACATCGCTGTATCGATCGACAGAATATAGGCGGCCACTGAAAACACCATCACATTAATGATCAGGATCACATCACCTACCGAACCGCCGATCTTTTTGCTTACAAACAACGCCATCACTTCCGTGCCATCAATTACGGAGCCGCCACGAATAGCAAAGCCAATACCGGCACCCAAAAAGAAACCGCCAAAAATGGCCACCAATAATTTATCATCGGTTACCTGCGGAAAACTTACAAATGCGGTTACCAGGGCCAGTGTAATAATGGCCACGGTTGTTTTCATAAAAAAGACTTTTCCAAGAATACGGTAGCCAAACAAAACGAAAGGGGCGTTCACCAGTAATAAAAGTAACGGGAACGGAATTTTTGAAAGTTCATTGGTGAGCAGGGCAATACCGGTGGCGCCGCCATCAATAAACCGGTTGGGAATCAAAAAACCTTTCAATCCAAAAGCGGCTGAAAAAATACCGATCAACATCAGGAACGCATCTTTCAGCAATGCGTAAAACGAAATACGCCTCTCCCGGTAAGCTTTTGCTTTTTCATACGGCGAAAGCGGAACAGCAGGATTGTTGTTTCTGATCCTGATTACTTTTTCCAACAATGTTTCAGCGGCTGGTTTTGGCATAACCTTTTTTATTGATCTGATCTGCGGATGCCTTAATTGAACGATGGAAACACCGGCATCCCGTTCGAGCGGAAATTACAGGTTTTCATCAAACTGACCTATGAAAAATATCAGCAGAATAACAGACGAGTTAAATTTTTTCATAGCTTGGGCACACCTAACTTTGCGATGCTATGACAAGAACTCAGGAATTATTAAACGATGTAGTAATCAAGTTTGCAGGCGATAGTGGTGACGGTATGCAGTTAACGGGCAGCCAGTTTACCAATAATACGGCGTTGATGGGAATTGACCTTGCCACCTTCCCCGATTTCCCTGCCGAAATTCGTGCCCCACAAGGAACCCTGGCTGGTGTAAGTGGTTATCAACTGCGTTTCAGCAGCGATAGTGTATTTACCCCCGGCGATGAGTGTGATGTGTTGGTAGCTATGAATGCCGCTGCCCTCAAAGCAAATCTTACAGCCATTAAGAAAGGTGGTAAGATCATTGTGAATACCGATGGGTTTGATGCAAAAAATCTACGTCTTGCAAATTACCCCGAAGGTGTAAACCCATTGGAAAACGACAGCCTCAGCAACTACGAGGTGATCAAAATTGATGTTACCAAACTTACACGTGAAGCACTGGCCGACATTACGATGGGCATGAAAGAAAAAGACCGTGCGAAGAATATGTTTGTGCTGGGCTTTTTGTACTGGATGTACAACCGTGATATGGAGAATACCATTTCGTTTTTGCGGGAGAAGTTTGGCAAAAAACCGGAGATACTGGAAAGTAACATCCGTGTATTGCAGGCCGGTTATAACTACGGCGATACCACCGAAACGTTTACAACAACCTATAAAGTTGAAAAAGCAAAAATGGAACCGGGCATGTACCGTTCCGTAATGGGTAACCAGGCCGTGAGTTTTGGATTGATTGCTGCTTCACAAAAAAGTGGTTTGCCCTTGTTTCTCGGTTCGTACCCCATTACACCAGCTTCTGATATTTTGCACGACCTGAGTAAATACAAAGCCTTTGGTGTAAAAACATTCCAGGCCGAAGATGAAATTGCAGCGATTACTTCAGCTATTGGTGCCGCTTATGGCGGAGCATTGGCAGTAACTACCAGCAGTGGTCCCGGTATTGCATTAAAAGGGGAGGCAATGGGATTGGCAGTGATGCTGGAAATTCCGTTGCTCATTATTAATATCCAGCGTGGCGGACCGTCAACTGGTTTACCCACCAAAACAGAACAGAGTGATCTGATGCAGGCCTATTATGGACGCAATGGCGAATGCCCCATGCCGATTGTTTCTGCATCTACACCGGCTGATTGTTTTGATGCGGTGTATGAAGCGGCCCGTCTTTCGGTACAGCATATGACACCTGTTATCTTTTTAAGTGATGGATATATTGCCAACGGTGCCGAACCCTGGAGGTTTCCGCAAAGCGCCGACCTTCCTGAGATCCATGTGAAATTCAAACAGGGACTGGATGAAGGCGAAGAAAAATTACAACCGTATAAGCGTGATGATAAATTGGTTCGTCCATGGGCCATACCCGGCACACCCGGTTTGGAACACCGTATTGGTGGCCTGGAAAAACAGGATATTACCGGTAACATCAGTTACGATGCTGATAACCACCAGCACATGGTGAAAACCAGACAAGCCAAGGTGGATAAAATTGCTGAGTATATTCCAGTGCAGCAGTTAGACAGTGGTCCAGAAAAAGGAAAAGTATTGATCCTCGGCTGGGGTAGTACATACGGTGCTATTAAAAGTGCTTGTGCCGAATTGCAGGCGCAGGGGAAATCAGTTGCGCATGCACATCTCCGTTATATCCGTCCGTTCCCACGCAACCTGGGTGAATTATTAAGCAACTATGAAACGGTATTGATCCCTGAGATCAACAACGGACAACTCATCAAGATTATCCGGGATGTGTATTTTGTAGATGCAAAAGGTTACAACAAGATCAAAGGTGTACCTATTACAAAAGGTGAATTGATTGAAGAGTTACAGCAGTATTTGTAATTGTTCCTACTTTACATAAGTCTTGAATCCATCAGTCAACCGCTGATGGATTTTTTGTTTTTCAACCTTGCACA
>CAYMSG010000194.1:0-7200 GCA_964392955.1 uncultured Chitinophagaceae bacterium
CAGCTGTTTGTAACTCAGCAATATCGATCATCATCGATGGCTTCATGGTGCTGAGCATTTGCCTGTCCATATAGTTGAGCAAGGCCACTACCCATAGCAAACCAACAACAATCCAGGGATAGAAAGCCCTATCCCCTAAAGGGGGATTTGAAACATGCTGATTATTTGTATTAGTTATCATGTTTTACATCCTGACTTTTACAGCAAGTACATGTTGTGACCGTATTCCTGCTTTTACTTCGCCGCTTGGAAGAATAAAGCATTCTTTCCATTGCACAGCTATTGTGGTAACAGGTGTTGCATAAGGAATATTACCAATGATCTGCCAGTTATCATAAAGTATGTCGTATGCTAAAATTTCTTTGCTGAAACCCGGATGAGCAGACTGCAAAGCTGTTTTCTCATCAGTCAATTTCTTTTTAGTTGTTTCATCTGTTGCTGCGTTGATGGTTGCAATCAATTCTTCTGTGCGATGAAAGGTTGCACCTTTATCGCCACCAAACAACAAGATTTTATTTTGATAAACAGCACCTGTGCCTGCACTTAACGCATAGGGCAATTGTTGCTTTTCGTCCCATTGATTTGTTCGGATATCAAATTCAAAAACGGAGCTGTACAGATCGCTGATGCCGTTACTGTTTTTCTTTCGGCCACCTACTAGATAAATATGACTCTTGATTGCGAGTAATACTGTATGCGATACAGGTTTTGGAAGTTGTGGCAACTGCTTCCACCCTGCTGCTGCGTTGTTAAGATCAAGTACTAAAAACTGACTGCTTGCTTCTGTTGCCGTTTCACCACCTGCTAAATAAACTTTATCATCGATAGCTGTAATTGATGCATTGGTTACTGCAAATGGAAGTTCAGGCAATGATTCTGTCGTAACAGTTGCTTTATTTATTGTAAGCAGATAAACATTTTTACTGAGACCATTTTCATTTTCACCGCCTGCAAATACAATTCCTTTTGGCGTAGTGCAGCTTGCAGCATACGCAATTGAAAAAGAGAGTTTGCTTTTTTGTTGCAGTATAAAACGGTTACCCTTCTTTACATACACATACACGTCATCGTAATATTTTTTCTTTCCCCCATTCCAGGGCATAGCTTCCGGAAAGTTGGCACCACCTGCAATGATTAGTTTATTGTTATGCACACCCGCAACCATTCCGGCAAAACCTAAAGCAGGTTGTCCGTTTTCGGCAACAGGCAGCTCCGCTGCAACAGTCCATTGCAGTTTCAGCTCCTGTTTTTTTTGAGCATGTATGGCTGCAGTAAAAAACATGAGTAAAAGAAAAAGTGATATGTGCAAGCGATTCATTCTGTTTTATACATTCACAGCCTGATGTAAGCGTGATGAAAATTTGCTGAAACCAATCTGTTCTGTATCTTTTTTAAATGCTTCAAATTGTTCGGCACTCATATTCTTTACAGGTAAACGAAACTCACCACAATCAATACCCAGCAATTTCATATAGGCTTTACCTGTTGCAATGCCGCCGTACTTACCTAACAATGTAATCATATCGATCGACTTTTGCTGCAACGAATTGGCTGTTTGCAGGTTGCCGTTATTAAACGCATCGATCAAATCGTAATACAAAGGCGCTGCATAGTTAAAGGTACTGCCTACTGCTGCTTTTGTACCCAATGCCAGGGCAGGCAACATATTTTCATCTCTTCCCCACAGCATATCATATTTACCATTGTTGAAATTTTTGCAGGAAAGAAAATCCATAAAATCTTCGTGTGTGTATTTTATGCCTGCGAAGTTGGGGATGAGTTCGTCCACTGCTTTTAACAGATCGATCATTGGAAAACCTACACCTGTTAACACCGGAATATGATAATAGTAAAACGGCATATCGGGTACAACCGCTGCAATTTCTTTACAACAATTTGCAAGTATTTCAACCGATGCGGGTTTAAAATAAAATGGAGCTGTAAACGAAATGGCGTTGAGCCCAATTTCTTTCGCATGTAATGCAAGTTCTTTGCAATCGGCAAGGCATGTTCCACCTAATAAGGGCATCACAATAAAATCATGATCATCTTTTGCAACTGCCGCCCATGCTTCGGCCACAGCTTTCTTTTCGTTGAGCGATAACGAAACACCTTCGCCTGTTGAACCGCAAATGAATGCGCCTTTCACTCCGTTCGCTTTGAGCATTTCATAATATGCCGGGATGATTGCAAGGTTGAGCGAACCGTCACCCTGCATAGGTGTAAATGGTGCGGCAATCAATCCCTCCAATTTTTTTCTGATCATATGCACAAGTTCTAAAAATTAATAAACATTAAAAAAATCCGGGAGCAGGACTACTCCCGGCTAACACTAACTGCTGATTATGAGAAACTAATAAATAGATTCTACTTCATTAAAAATTGGTTTATGGTCTTGGATACCCTGTGGTTTGCTCCAGCATCGGGTCGTTATCTAACATAGCCTTTGAAAGCGGCAATAAAAACTTTGCTGCAGTTGCAGGTGAAAAATAAGTTGGATTGATGTTGGCATACACATAACTGTCACCGGCTCTGCGCAATGCCCACCAACGCTTCCCTTCTGCAATAAACTCACGCAGGTATTCTTCCAAAATAGCATTCATGTTTTCAGTAACTGTTCCACTGGTATAAACAGGATACCCGGCGCCGTAGGCTCTTTGCCTGATTATATTAATTTCTGCAGCGGGATCCTCACCCAGTTTTGCTTTTGCTTCGGCGAGCAACAACAATACATCTGCAAAGCGGTACACCGGGTAATCATTGTTATAGATCTGTGATGTACCTGCTGTTGTTCCAATGTATTTTGTAAGCAACACTCCTCTTACACCATGTGGTGCAGCAGTGGAATACATGATCCGGAATGTGTTGCTGATACGTTGATCAGCAGCACCGTTTGTGAGCCTGTCGATCATTGCCTGGTTCATCCCGATTCGGTTGGCACCATTCACGTATGGATACACCGATGATACAGTTGGCGTAGGTGCCTGTGCAAACGAAAGTGTATTTGCCTGTATGGAATTTACCAGAAAGTTTCCAAACACACCCAACTGCGCCTGCTGTAATTCATAGTTCACAGCAAAGATGATCTCTTTGTTATTGTTCTTTCTTGTTGGGTCGAAGATATGAGCATAGTTCTCCTGTAAACCCAGTGTTGCGCCTTCCAGGCTTCTTACTTCAAGCAATGAATTTTTTGCAGTTGTAAAATCAGTTACAGCTCCACCCATATGTGTACCTGTCCAGAGATATACATCACCTTTCAGAATAAGACTTGCCACACGGCTCCAGTAAACACGTTTACCGGCAGGTAATGTATTGGCGTTACCAAACAAACGAAGCGATTCTTCAATATCTGCTTTTACCTGCATCATGATAGTATCAACCGATGTGCGGCGTTTGTATGTTTCTGCAGCGTTACTGATTGTTTCAACCGGCTCTGTATTTAATGGCACGGCACCCCATGTTCTTGCCATTGTGTAATACACATACGCCCGCAAGCCATACACTTCAGCCAAAGCCCTGTTTTTTTCATCCTGTGGCAACGGTGTTTGCGGATACAGTTTGAGAATGTTGTTGAAATTGTAAATGAGATTGTAAAAACCAGCCCAGTTGGCAAACGGTACATTTAAATGACTGATGTTATGCCGGTATTGATTTTGGAAACCAGCTTCAACCGATTCGGTAAACAGTCCATCGGTCCAGATATCGGAACGCATTTCGCCTAACTGATAAAAGGTGCCGGTATAAGAACGGAACAATCCATACATACCATGGTACAGTGTACGGGCAGCGTTGGGATCTTTCAACGCCTGATCTTTACTTACTGCATCCTGCGGAACAACTTCATCTAATTTTTTTGTACAGGATACGCCATAAAGCATGATAACAAATGCGGCTGTAATTAAATATTTAAATTGTTTCATTTTCGTTCGTTTTATGAATGATCGAATTGTTGGTTACAGCGTAACCCTAACGCCTATGGTTAAACGACGTGGCAATGGATATTTCCCCTGGTCAATACCACCCACTTCAGGAAAATTGCCACTATAACCGGTAATGTACATAAGGTTACTTCCTGTAACATTTACATTCAATCCCTTAATTTTTCCTGCTACAAGTTTATCAAGCAATGCAGATGAAAGATCATAACTCAACGTAAGTTCACGCAACATCACATAATCACCTTTCTCCCACATATTGGCAGGTGGGTTGTTACCACTTGCATCGGTTGCATAGTTACGTCCCTGGTTGGCCCAGTAATAGCGTGGCAATGTACCGTTAGGATTTGCCGGCGACCATGTTTTCAACACATCTGTTGTTGAATTCTGCGAACCCTGTACCTGGCTAAGCCCTCTGAGAATTTCATTGTTCAAAATCACAAATCCAAAGGCATAATCAAAGCCTGCATACATGCGGATTCCCTTAAATGAGCTGGCAATATTAAAGCCGCCTACATGTTGCGGAGTTGTTCTTCCTACATATACAAACTGACGGCTGTCGATTGTATCGTTTTTATACACCTGGTGCCATTGTGCATCGCCCAGTTGTTTGATACGCTTGTTGGAGTATGGAAGAAATGCATTGAACACATTTGCATCACCGGTGATATTTGTTGCATCGGTATAAATGCCGGCCCACTTTGGCGCCCACACTTCATCCAAACCAATACGCTGCCCTTCCACTAAACCACCCACATAAATCTGCCGACCTGGATTTTTGGGATCCCATACAAAAAATCCATTTGAACGGTTGCCGGGAAGTGCATTGAATGGTAATTTTTTTGCAAAGCTTTTTACATGAAAATAGTTTGCACCCACTTCTAAACTAAATCCATCTGCTTTCTTCGGTTCAATTAAACGGGCATTCACAGCAATTTCAACACCCTTGTTCTGTAACTGTCCGAGGTTGGTTGTAAAACCGGAGAAACCTGTTTGAGAAGAAATACCTAAGCTTGCCAGTTTATCGTACACATTGCGGATAAAATAATCGAAGTTGACGGTTATACGATCGTTGATAAAGCCAAGATCGGCACCAAAGTTTAAACTGTTGGTACGTTCCCAACGCAGATCGGAGTTGATGTAAGAAGCAACATAAGTGCCACCTGCTCCATTATATGTACCTGCATTGTTGAACACCTGCGCTGTTGCATACAATCCAAGCGAGTTTACATTGCCGTTTACACCATAACTCAACCTTGGTTTAATGGTACTGATGTATTTGGGCAATCCTGTTCGTTGATAAAAATCTTCTTTGTGCAAATTCCAGCCAACTGAAACGCCGGGAAATGTTCCAAAATAGTTTCCTTTCTTTAACCGGCTCGAGCCATCGATACGTACAACCGCTTCAACAAGGTATTTGTTTTGAAAGCTGTAATTCAATCTTCCGATTCCGGAAGAAATACGCTCCCATGCATTGAAATTGGAAGATGTACCTGCCGGGTTAATGATGGTTGTACCCTGCACACTGGGTGGTGTTGCTGCGGTAAGCCAGGGAATTAAATCGGTTGGAGCTCCCTGCGCAAATCCCGAACTCAAATAACTTTTATAGTCATAAAACTCACCACCGGCCATTGCTGTTACCGTATGATCGTTAAAACTTTTTTTGAATTGCAGAAACGCATTGGTTGTGTACTGTTGAATTCGTGTATTGTTAAAGCTGGCAGTTCGGTTAGTATTAAATGCTCCACCGTTACCTTGCTGAAAAGCTTTTGTAAAGAAATTATTGGTTGTGTATTGATAGTAACCAGAACCACTTGCTAAAATTTTCAAGAACGGCAGAATTGTGTATTCAAGATTGATACCTCCCAAAAACCGTTGCTGGTTTGTACTGTTTACAGAAATATTTCTCCAATACAATGGGTTTCCTAAGGTAACATCGTTGGGTCCAGGCAGCATTACACCCGATGTATCGTTTTGATAACGTACGGTTGGAGCTACTCCAATAAACCGTTGCATCAATCCGCCGGCAGCACCACCCTCCGGATCGGTGTAAGGCAGTCCTTGTTCAACAGTATACGCTCCAATGTTGGTCGTTACTTTCAGGTTCTTTCCAACATTCAGTCCGCCATTAAAATTCATGTTCAACCGCTTTAACCAGGAACCAATGATAATACCGTTATCTTTTACTGTTCCCAGTGATAATGCATACGAACCTTGTTCATTTGCTCCGGAAAAATTTACGTTATGTTCACTGGTATTGATCTGTTGCAGAATCATCCGCTCCCGTTCCTGTACACTCAGATCGGTAAAAATGATACTGTCCATTAATGATGCGTTGAAAGGATTAGGATCAACCAACAATTTCCATCTTGCATTACTTAATAGATGCCTGTTTTGATTGTTCAGCAGTTGCGTGGTGTACAACCCTTCCGCAGAACGCCAGCCATTACTCAATGCCCAGCCCCAGGCACCCGACAGCTGATTGCGATCGGTGTTCATAGCATTGATGTTATTATCCAATGAATCGCCTCTGAACCTTGATTGAATACCAATGCGGTTCATACGGATATAATCTGCCGCACTGAGATATTCAGATGAATTGGGCCGGATGAAATTGGAAGTATGGCGAAACGTGTAAACCACTTGCGCTTTGCCACGTTTTCCTTTTTTTGTAGTAACAAGCACAACACCATTGGCAGCTCTTGCACCATAGATGGCTGTTGTGGCAGCATCTTTCAATAAATCAATACTGGCTACATCATTTACATCTAATCCGTACAGTGATGGCACAATAACTCCATCCAGAATAAAAAGTGGAGATCCGCCACCACCAAACTCAGTACCTCCTCTGAAAGAGATAGAAGGTGTGGTACCGGGCTGACCTGTACGTTGCTGAACCCGCAAACCAGGAGCATTACCCTGCAAAACAGTGGCAACATTTGAAGTAGGTGCATTTTCAAAAGCCCGTTTATTAACAGTGGACACGGCACCTGTTAACTCACGCCTTGATTGTGTACCATAACCCACAACCACTACCTCATCCATTTTTGAAACAGCAGCATCTAATGTAATCGTAAGCTCAGTTGTGTTTTCAACTTTTACTTCCTGCGAAACAAAGCCCACAGATGAAACAATCAACACATCGCCAACAACCGCATCAATGGTAAAACGGCCATCGGCATCTGTTTTTGTTCCCTTGTTTTTTGATTTTACAAGCACTGTTACTCCGGCAACAGCTGCATTATCTTCCTTCGATAACACCACA
>CAYMSG010000195.1:0-7200 GCA_964392955.1 uncultured Chitinophagaceae bacterium
CAATAACAATTTATAAATCATCATTCTCCATTCAACTTTATCAACCATGAGCAACTTTCAACGCATCCCTGATGCAAACGACGAAAAAGACAAACAACTGTGGGAGATCGCACAAAAACGTGCATCCTTCAAACAGCATCTTATCACGTATTTACTCATCAATGCATTCTTCTGGATATTATGGGCCATCAGCGGAGCAAAGCAATACGGTGGTGGCGTTCCCTGGCCGGTATGGCCCATGCTGGGCTGGGGTATTGGTATTGCATCGCATTATTTTGGTGCATACGTATATCCAAAAAGCAACAGTGTAGAGCGTGAATATGAAAAGCTGAAAAACAAACAATAAACTTCATCATCAAAAAAGAACACAATGAAACAATTACTTCTTGCCGTTTTATTTGCTCATCTCATAACAGGAGCATATGCACAAAGCGAACGCTATACAGGTGCCATGCAAAAAAATATGCAGGCCATGGCCGAAGCAAAAACGCCGGATGCGATGCTGGATGTAGTAAATGCATTTGAGCGTATTGGCAATGCTGAAAAAAACCAATGGCTTCCGTTTTACTATGCAGCCGTTGCACAGGTATGGCATGCATTTATGGTGCAGGATACAAAACAGTTTGATCCGTTGGCAGATAAAGCAACTGCATTTCTTGCAAAAGCGGAAGAGCTCGAAAAAAATAATTCAGAGATCGCTTTGGTAAAATCAATGATCGCAACTGTAAAAATGAGTGCTGATCCCATGAGCCGGTACATGCAGTATGGAGCAATCATTGCAGAAAATATTGCTTTGTCAAAAAAACTGGACCCGAATAATCCACGCCCCTACATGTGGGAAGCACAAGGTATCAGCAGAACACCAGAGCAATTTGGTGGCGGTTGCGGTAATGCAAAACCGGTGTTTGAAGAAGCCGTTAAACGCTTTGCAACTTTCAAACCTGCATCACCCTTACATCCGAATTGGGGAAAAGAGCAAAACGAGCAGGCACTTAATGCGTGCAAATAATGTATAGAAGTCCCGGAGTATTAACTTCGGGACTCCCTTATTTTTGACGTTTAAACAATCAACCATGGAACAGCAGGAATTATCCACCCGTGACAGTTTGCAGTTGATCGAAAGCATGATCAACAAAGCACAAAACCGTTTCAGTGAAAACGGTCATTTGTATTTATTATGGGGCTGGGTAGTTCTTATCTGCAGCATCACCAGTTTTGTGGGCATTTATTTTTATGGTGATGGTAAGATGATCATGTATGTGTGGATGCTCACCATTCCAACCGTAATCTATCAAATGATCTATCTTGCACGGGTTAAAAAAAATACATCCGTTCGAACGTACACCGATGAAATAAACAATTACGTTTGGGTGGTATTTGTGATTATGGGATTTCTTGTTGGAATTATTGTTGGCAGAAGTGGATACCCTCAATTATTTAATCCACTTGTTTTGATGCTGTATGGAATGCCTACATTTTTATCGGGCGTTATTTTAAAGTTCCGGCCGCTGCGTATGGGTGCTATCAGTTGCTGGGCACTGGCGTTGCTGTCGGTATTTATTCCGTATCAATTTTCATTTTTGTTACTGGCGGTGGCTGTTATTACAACCTGGATCGTTCCCGGTTACCTCTTACGTTCACGTTTTAAAACTCAACACTGATGCAGGAAAAGCAATTGACTGAACAGGAAAGTTTGCTCATTATTCAGCAAATGATCAGCCGGGCAAAAAATGATTTTGTGGATACCGGTATCGGTCCCATTTTATGGGGCGCTGTAATTGCGTTTTGCAGTCTTGTGCAATTTGGCATTATTCATTTTGGATGGCAGTTGCCATTTGATATCTGGCTGCTGGCCTTACTGGCAATTATTCCGCAAATCTTTATTTCCATGCGGGAACGGCGGCAACGGAAAGCAAAAGGCTGGGACGATGATGTGATGAGTTATGTATGGTTGTGTTTTGGAATTGGAATATTGTTGGTGAATATTCTCAACAACATCGCAGCCAATGATCTGAATCCACTGTTACGAGACTATTCTGCATTATCCGGTAAAACGAATGTTCCGAATTTCTGGACCTATGGTTCAGGTTATCTGATGTTTTTGTACGGCTTTCCAACGATCATAACAGGCGCAGCCCGTAAATTCAAGTTGATGACCTTTGGAGGAATTTTCTGTTGGGTGGCTGCCATCATCAGTGCATTCACCATTGCAAAATTCGATTTTCTGCTCATGGCCGCTGCGGCAACCTTTGCCTGGTTAATTCCCGGACTTGTGCTGCGTAACAAATACCTGCAAGGCAGAAAACAACAACATGTTTAAAGAACTCGATCCTATATTACATTCGCAGCTACGGCTGGCCGTTATGAGTTTGCTCATTGGGGTAAAGGAAGCGGAGTTTACCTTTATCCGTGAAAAAACAGGATCTACAGCAGGCAACCTCAGCGTGCAGATCAGTAAGCTGAAGGAGGCGGGGTATGTAGATGTGATCAAACAATTCAAAGACAACTACCCCCAAACCATTTGTAAAATCACACCGCAAGGCATTACTGCTTTTGAAGCGTATGTGAAAGCCTTGCAAACTTATCTTCCCAAATAAGTTTCCCGTTGCAGCAAACCTTATCTTTACTTCGGTGTTATTGAAGCAGCAACGAATATGGAAGCAATCATTCAGGTTACCCATCTAAGCAAAGTTTTTAAAGAAGTAACAGCCGTCAGCGATCTCTCGTTTACCGTTAGGAAGGGGGATGTATATGGTTTTTTGGGACAAAATGGTGCCGGAAAATCTACAACCATCCGTATGTTGCTTACGCTCATAACTCCCACCGAAGGTGAAATTGAAGTGTTTGGATACAATCTCAACAAGCACCGCAAAGAAATTCTGCGTAACACCGGTGCTGTAATTGAACGCCCCGATCTCTACAAGTATTTAACTGCATTTGAAACGCTGCAACTGTTTGCAAAGATGAGCGGTGTAAAACGCAGCAAAGAACAGTTGATGGATCAATTGGAACTGGTGGGGCTTGCACAACGGGCGCATAGTAAAGTGCGTACATTTTCGCAAGGGATGAAGCAGCGGTTAGGCATTGCCGTTGCATTGGTGCACGATCCGCAGTTGATTGTATTGGATGAACCGACGAACGGACTTGATCCGCAGGGAATTGCTGACATCCGCAACCTGATTCTGTTGCTGAGTGAAACAATGAAGAAAACGGTGTTGGTTTCGTCTCATTTACTAAGCGAAGTGGAACAAATTGCCAACCGCATGCTGATTATTGATAAAGGAAAAAAATTAGTGGAAGGAACGGTGAAAGAATTATTTCATCCCGATGATACAGTGGTATTTGTGGAGACTGGTGATAAAAATGCCTGTGCACAACTGATCAGTAAAAGTGAATATGCTGCAAAATTTTTAGGAACAGATGCAGCCGGGATTGAATTGAAGTTGCGAAAAGAGGAAGTGCCGGCATTAACACGTTTCCTCGTAGAAAACAATATGGAAGTGCTGGGTGTAACGGCACGGCATACCTTGGAAGATTATTTTTTAAAGATCACAACAGCCAATCAACATGTGGAGCCTTTTAAAAATTGAGTTGTTCAAAGTATTCAAGCGGCCACGCACCTACATTGCATTTATTGCGGTGTGGGCAATTGTGGTATTGATACAGGTTGCCATTTATGCTGATGGAGCCAAGTATATGGATTTTGTGTTGAAAGATGTGAAAGACAACTTTGATGTAATTGGAAATCCGTTGAATGGGTATTTTGTTTGCTTTGTTATTTTACAAACATTACTCATTCATGTGCCATTGCTCGTAGCATTGGTAAGTGCCGATATGATTGCAGGCGAGGCGAACATGGGCACACTGCGTTTGCTGATCACCAAACCGGTAAGCCGCACCAAATTATTATTGAGTAAGTTTTTTGCATCGGCTATATATGCAATCATATTGCTCATCTGGATTGCCATACTTGGATTGTTTGTTTCCATGTTGATATTTGGTACTGATGGATTAATGAATGCAAAAAGCTATGAGATCATTATCCTCAATGGGAACGATATCTTCTGGCGTTACTTACTGGCATTTGGTTTTGCAGCCATTGCGTTGATTACAGTTGCAGCAGTTGGATTTTTCTTTTCCATTTTTGCAGAAAATTCATTGGGACCTATTGTTGCTACCATGAGTGTGATCATTGTATTCACCATTCTTACAACATTGGATATTCCTTTGTTCCAAAGCGTGAAAGATTATTTCTTTACATCACACATGATTGCATGGAAAGGATTTTTTGAAATGAAACTGAATGCAGAGGGGGAAGCAATTCCCGGCACGATCCGTAATTTACCGGCCGTGCTGCGCAGTGCAGGTGTGTTGTTGTTGCATATTGTAATACTGGTAAGTGCCTCAATCTTTGTTTTTAAACGGAAAGATGTGTTGAGTTAGATATAAACTTTTAAAGTGGAAATGTAATGGTTAATGTTGCAATTAATTGGAAGCAGAAATTTTCTTGGGTATGGTGGTGTTGTAAGATCGTTCTTACTTCATATCTCTTGCTTTATACCTCATCAGCAACAGCACAGCCGGCCGAAGAGTTACTGAAGAAAGTAAAAGCAAAAATGGATAAGGTGAATGATTATATCGTTACCGGTAAAATGAAAACCGATGTGGTGTTTATCAAGGCGCCGATTGCTAATATCAAATCGTACTTTAAAAAGCCCAACCGGTTTGCCATTAAACGGGACGGTGGAGTTTCGCTGTTGCCCAAAGGTGGTGTAAGTGTAAATGTGAGCTCGCTGTTACTTACAGAAGATTATACAGCTATCGATGCCGGGCAAACAACCATTGCAGGCGTTCCCTTGCGCATCATCAAATTACTCCCGTTAAGCGAAACAAGTGATGTGGTATTGACCACAATGTATATCGATGAAAAAAACCTGCTGATCCGCAAGGCAAGTACCACCACAAAAGACAATGGTACCTACGATATGGAAATGCAGTTTGGCAAATATGCTGACTGGGGTTTGCCCGACAAAGTGATCTTCTCTTTCAATACAAAAGACTACAAACTCCCCAAAGGAATTACACTGGAATATGATGATGGAACTAAAAAGCCCGAGCTGCCCAAGAATAAAAAAGGAAGGGTAGAGATCAGCTACAGCTCGTACATCATCAACAAAGGAGTAACAGATGAAATGCTGAAGTAATTTGTTTAGAAGTAACGAAGTTATAAGTACTGCATCTTAGGTTTGTTACAACCTGTTTACTTCTTTGCCTGCCTGTTTGTAAGAAACTATTCCTCTTCAATTTTTTCATCAACCGCCCGTGCAAACATCGAAGCACTTACTTTTCGTAAAGGGTTGCTTCTTGCATCGGCATAACCTTTTCGGCTGCGGAAAATATCAATGGCGGCAAACAACGCCGCACGGAATGATGATTCATCAGCCTTGCCTTTTCCGGCAATATCAAATGCAGTTCCATGATCAGGACTTGTACGGATGCCATCCAGTCCGGCAGTATAGTTTACACCTTCACCAATAGCTAACGATTTAAACGGAATCAAACCCTGGTCGTGGTACATGGCGAGCACCGCATCAAATTTTTCATATTGTCCTCTTGCAAAAAATGCATCAGAACTGTAAGGCCCAAAACAAAACACATCATTTTGTTTGGCTTCTTTAATGGCCGGTTTAATAATTTCATCTTCTTCTTTTCCGATCAATCCTTCATCACCTGCATGCGGATTTAACCCCAGCACAGCAATTTTTGGTTTATTAATGCCAAAATCTTTTTTGAGTGATTGATTGACCAGTTTCAATTTGCTCAATACTTTCACGTGTAATGTGCTGCGCCACTTCTGCCACCGGTACATGTTCTGTAACCAAGGCCACACGAATATTATCAGCCACCATAAACATTACCACATCCTTCGCTTCAAATGCCGCTTTTAAATAAGGTGTATGACCTGTGTATGGAAATGCTTCTGATTGTACATTTTTTTTATGGATGGGTGCTGTTACAAGCGCATCAATTTGTTTTTCCTTCAATGCCCGTACTGCTTCGCTGAGCGATTTGATGGCAAAGCTGCCGCCAATATCAGTCAATTGACCAGGTTGAATGCTTACTTCTTCTTCCCAGCAACTGAACACATTCACAGATTTGGGGTTTAAACGCTGGAAATCTCTTACAGCCTGGTAAGAGAAATTTCCATCGGTTACCGATTTTTTGTAAAAGTTGATCGCTTTATTCGATGCAAACACAACGGGTGTGCACAGTTCAGTAATCCGGTTATCGCTTAGTGTTTTAATAATCAGTTCAATACCAATGCCATTCAGATCACCGCAGCTGAAGCCAATTATGGGTTTTTGTTCAGAAGTCATCATGGTTCTGTGTTATTCTTACAAATGTAAAGGATTGCACTGGTACGTGAGTATTTGTAAACAGAAGTGAAAATCAATCTCTTCGTGCATCATAGTTTTGAAAACGAAGGAATTCTGCAGCTTTTAAGTAGATATACAAGGGGAAAAAAGATAAGGAAGTAAGTGAAAATTCATTGCAGCTTGGGAGGATTATCCGGCCAAAGCTGGTAATTTGTGGTTAAAATCTTAATCCCCATGAAAGCAATCATTATTGTAGCAGCACTGACATTATCATTTAGTGCAACGCAGGCCTCAGATGGCCAGATTTCCAAGCCTCCATTTACTGTAGTAAAAGCAACCGAAGCTGTACAGGGTTTCGGTTACTTCCGTATTCACCGTCAGGCATCCGATGTATCACTCAACTGGGGTATCAGCGATCCCTCCTCGGTGGTAAGCTTTCGCATTGAGCGTTCCTTCGATGGCGACTGGTTCTTCGAAATTGATGAAGTAAACTGCTCGCCAGGCAATGCTACTTACAAGTACAGGGATACCGGCGCATTTCCCGGTTATCTCTATTATCGTGTAATTGCACATCTTGCTGACGGCACAACGATTAACTCAGATGTAGAAATGATCCGTATTGTGAGCAAGAAAGGTTGATTTTATGAATGGCTGTACAGGTTACAGTGTGCAGCCTTTCTTTTCAAATTAAAATCCGTTACTATGAAACAACTTTTACTCAGTCTGTTTCTTTTGATTTTACTGTTCAACCAGTCACTTACTGCCCAGATTACAACGCATCAGATCAAAGCAAGATTTGGGATTGAAGCTGATTTAAGAGCCA
>CAYMSG010000196.1:0-2607 GCA_964392955.1 uncultured Chitinophagaceae bacterium
TACATACTGTAAAATGAGCAGGAACGCTGCTATACCCATTGCCAAACCGAAAATAGTAATGAAACTGTACAGCTTGTTTCGCCATAAATTCCGGAACGCAATCTTGAAATAATTTTTGAGCATGTAGTAAAATTTATTCAGTCCGTAAACTTTTTACCGGGTTGGCAACAGCCGCTTTCACTGCCTGGGAACTAACGGTTAATATAGCAATTACCAATGCGATGATTGCTGCTGCTGCAAACACCCACCAGCCAATACTAACACGATACGCAAAGTTTTGCAGCCATTGGCGCATGGCCCACCATGCAAGTGGAATAGCAAATACACAGGCGATCAATACCAGTTTCACAAAATCTTTACTGAGCATTTGCACAATTCCCGGAACAGATGCTCCCAGTACCTTACGAATACCGATTTCTTTGGTGCGTTGCTCAGCCATATAGGTTGCAAGACCAAACAATCCGAGACAGGCAATAAGAATGGCAAGAAAGGAGAATGAAAACGCAACTTTACCAATACGCTGTTCATCACGATACATTCTGTCGAATGATTCATCCAGGAAGTTATAAGTGAACGGCATACCCGGCGCCATTTTTTTATAGGTTGTTTCAACCTGCGAGAGCAAATTCTTCATGTCCTTTGTGTCAACACGAAAAGCAGTTGCCCAACGGTTATTTCCCAGTCGAAAACACAAGGGTCCCACATTTTTTCGCAGCGATTCATAATTGAAATTTTTCACCACACCAATCACAGTATATACCAATGGATTTTGCCCGTCGGTTGAATAAAGTTTTCTTCCAATAGGATCACCACCACCAATTAATGCAGCTGTTGTTTCATTGATAATTAATGCTGTTGAATCACTTCCATACTGTGGAGAAAAATTCCGGCCTTTGATTATTTCCATTCCAAGGGTGGGAATATAATCGTAATCGATGCGCCAGTTCTGCATATTGAAGCCGTTCTTCTCATTCATCACTGCTTCTGTTGACCAGGTATTATCATTACGTGCTGAATTACTAACCGGTAAAAACCCTGCAAAGGAAGCAGATTTCACACTGCTTAGTTTTGATACTTCTGCTTTGAAAGACTCAGCGGTTGAAGTGCCCATTGAAGGAATATCAATCACCAGTATTTGATCTTTGTTAAATCCAATTTTTGTTGACTGAATATAATTCAGCTGCTTGTAGATCACAATTGTACCGGTGATCAACAGGATGGTTGTAAAGAACTGGAACACCACTAACCCACTACGCAGGTTGCTTTTTGAAAACCCGGTGTTCATTTTTCCTTTCAGCACAGCAATCGGTTTAAAAGAAGAAAGAAAAAAGGCCGGGTAACTTCCTGCTAAAAGACCTACTGCCACCGGCATCAACAATAAGAACAACAGGAAGCCGGGTTGTAAGAGATCGGAAATATCAAATTGTTTTCCCGCAAGATCATTGAACCAATTTAAAGCAAGCCATGTAAACGCAATCGCTAAAAACAAAGCAATAAAACTTGTAAGTGTTGATTCTGCAAGGAATTGACGGATCAGTGATTTCTTTTCGGTACCCAATACTTTACGGATGCCCACTTCCTTTGCCCGTGAAGCAGAACGTGCTGTGGAGAGATTCATGAAATTGATGCATGCAATCAACAGGATAAACAAAGCTACTGCCCCAAAAATGTACACATACTGAATGCTGCCATTTATACCCAGTTCCACATTTCGTTCCGAGCGCAGGTGAATAGCAGTTAACGGTGTTAGTGAATAAGAAAGCCTGTTCCCAGTTTTTTCAAAATCTTTCATGCTTTCTATCTGCATGAATTGCTTCGCCTGTGGTAAAATATACTTATCAATTACCTGCGCAAAGTTTTTTTCGAAGGCTTTATAGTCTGTGCCGGGTTTAAGAACAATGTACGTATGAAAATTATGACTGAGGAAATTACCAAACCCATATTCCACATTGTCCATGGATAAAAACATATCAAAATTGAAATGAGAGTTTCCTGGAATATCGTTTATAACAGCGGTTACTTTATAAGGTTTCGTCCGGTCATCGTTACACTCCATCGATTTGCCCATGGCAGCTGCAACAGAACCAAAATATTTTTTTGCTGTTGACGCTGTAAGAACAACTGTATTGGGTTCATTCAATGCCGTTTTTATATTTCCTGCAAGGGCTGAAAATGTAAATACGTCAAACAATGTTGAATCAGCATATACCACCCGTTCTTCTGTAAGAAACGCATTGTCTTTTTTAAACAACTTCGTTCCTTCGCTGGCATAAATTCTTGTAAACTGTTCAACCTGCGGATAATCTTTCTTTAATGTTGCACCCATCGGATCGGCACTTACAGCCATGTTCAGATCGGTACCGCCAAACCGTATATCGGAATTGATCCGGAAAATACGATCTGCTTTTTCATGGTACCGGTCGTAACTCAGTTCATCAATTATATAAAGTGTAATAAGAATAAAACAGGCAAGGCCTGATGCAAGTCCAATGATATTAATGAGTGAAAACGTTTTATTCTTCAGCAGGTTTCGCCAGGCAATCTTTATATAATTACGGAACATGATAACAAGGTTTAATGGTTGGCAAACGAGAACAAATGATTATG
>CAYMSG010000196.1:2617-7168 GCA_964392955.1 uncultured Chitinophagaceae bacterium
TTTTCTTACACCAGGATATTCTCTGTTACAGATTGACCATCGAGCATTCGTATAATACGGTGACTGTATTTGGCATCATGCTCACTGTGAGTTACCATGATGATGGTTGTACCCTGCTCGTTGAGATCAGTCAACAATTGCATTACTTCATTGCCGTTCGAGGAATCAAGGTTTCCCGTAGGCTCATCGGCAAGAATCAGTTTTGGATTATTCACCACCGCACGTGCAACAGCCACACGCTGCTGCTGACCACCACTTAACTGCTGCGGATAGTGGTTGCGGCGGTGCATGATCTGCATTTTATCCAGCACTTCTTCTACCTTTTTCTTTCGCTCATCGGCCTTTACATTACAATAGATCAATGGTAATTCTACATTTTCATAGACTGTCAACTCATCAATGAGGTTGAAACTCTGAAACACAAAACCAATATTCCGCTTACGTAGATCAGCTCGTTTGCGTTCGTTGAAACCTGCCACTTCAATTCCATTAAACAGGAAACTGCCACCATCGGCATCGTCGAGCAGACCGAGAATGTTCAATAAGGTCGACTTCCCGCAACCGCTCGGTCCCATTACAGCTACAAACTCACCTTCTTTCACTTCCATTGAAAGTTTGTTTAGTGCAACAGTTTCAACTTCTTCTGTACGATAAAACTTTTCGAGATTGGTGATCTTTATCATTGATGTGATTTTTTTACAATTGAAAATAGTTTAACGGGCCGTGTAACAAAAAATCGTTTGACAGCGGTTGTTTTACTTCTTGTTCTTCAAGATTGCATGTACGGCTTTTGCTTACAACAACAGATGTTGCACCCAACAAACAGATCAGCACAAACGCCAACAACAAAATGAATTGCTTTTTCATTTTCTATTTTTTTAGAATTAATTCCTGCATATTGCCGTAGTTTTCATAGCTGCTGGTAACTACTTTATCGCCGGGTTTCAAGCCACTCAACACTTCATAGTAATCAGGATTCTGCCGACCAAGTTGAATATCTACTTTGTACGCAACTGTTCCGTTTTCATTTAACTTAAATATCCAGTTACCGCCTGTTTGTTGATAGAAACCTCCTTTCGGTAAAAGAATAGCTTGTGTTTCCTCACTCAATGCCAGACGCACCTGCAATGTTTGTCCACGACGAATACCTTCCGGTACTTTATCGGAGAATTCCATATCAACCTGGAAACGGCCATTGGTAACCTGTGTATATACTTTTTTAATTTTCAGTTGATAGGTTTTGCCGGCTACATCACAATTTCCAAGAAGTCCCGCAAAAATCCTACTGATATAATGTTCATCAATATCAATACGAACTTTGTAACCACTCATCACATCTATCTGTCCAAGTCTTTGTCCTTTATTTTTGTTCTCACCTATTTCTGCATCAAGTGAAGTCAACTGACCGTCAACAGGCGCACGAACGATAAGATCGCCAACTTTTTTACGCATCAACGCAAGTGTACGTTTCATTTGCTGATAGCTTTCGCCCATCTGATCAACCTGCTGCTTCATACTTGTTGCATCCGTTTTCATGATCTGCTCCGTTAATTTTTTACGACGCAACTGGTAATCATATAAATTCTTACTGCTTTGAAATTCCTGCAGGCCAATCACTTTTTGCTCATACAATTTTTTATTGAGGAGAAACACCCGTTCAGCTTCTTTTAATGCATTGTCAACTTCTGCATCCTGGTTTTGCCGGTTAATGGAGTTTTGTTCAGCATTATTTTTACTGATCTGCATTTGTGTCAACACATTAAACACCTGTGTTTCCTGGTTGGCAAGTTGCAATTCAAGATCAGTATTTGACAACCGAAGGATGGGTTGATCTTTCTTCATCATCGCACCATCTTCCACAAATTTCTCTTCTACCCGTCCGCCTTCCATTGCATCAAGATAAATGGTGCTTTCGGGCAACACCACACCATTTAATGTAATAAACTCATGAAAAGCTGCTGTTTTAATTTCACCGATGGTAATACGTTCTGTATCTACATTCAACTTCGATTTCCCTGATGTAAAATAAACGCTGGCAGCAATTAACCCAACAATAGCCGTGATCCCCGCAGTGGTAAGAATGCGTTTCGTGTTCCATTTCTTCTTTTCAATAACTCTGTCCATGTAAAATAATTTCCTTTTTTAAATCTGTTCTCTTGACGTTGAAAGTTACCCCGATGTTACAGCAGGGTAACTTTTGAAACCAAAGAAATCAATTGAGAACACGAGATAACCGATAACACCGTGCCAACGGGCTAATACATTGGTTTTCATGCAAGTTCTCTCTGCCTCAAATTAAAAGTGTACGGTTTTGATACAACAGCTGTACGGTTTTGATACAGTTTCCGTTGGTCGGGATTTTTGTTGAGAATTAGTTGTCAATACTTTACGAATATGGTAAACTTGTGGTGGTGAAACCCCCATCCGACTTCCCCCTGAAAGGGGAAGCCATCAACGCACAAACCTCACTTCTTAACGCTGCTGAGTAAAAAGATGATGAGCAATTAATGGATGAAATGAAAGATAAAAGATTATTGACAATTAAAAGTACCGTCCTTCTCCTTTGGAGAAGGATAAGAGGATGAGGCCATGAATTTAAAAAATTCCCGCATACTGATCATTGATGATGATACGGATGTTCTCACAGCTGTACGACTGCTGCTGAAAACTGAAGCAAAGGAAGTGGTAACTGAAAAGAATCCCGAAAACATCCGGCACCTGTTAGCCAAACAAAACTTTGACCTGATTCTGCTTGATATGAATTTCAACAGCACCATTCATACCGGCAATGAAGGAATTTATTGGCTGAAAAAAATTAAAGAACAAACGCAACAGCCTGCCGTAATCATGATCACGGCTTATGGCGATATTGATCTTGCAGTGCGATCACTAAAAGAGGGTGCTGCTGATTTTGTAATAAAGCCCTGGCACAACGAGAAACTCATCAACACCATTCGTGAAGCATTAAATAAAAAAGGAGCAGACAAATCTTCAGGCAGTCTTGTTTCGTCAGCTGCTGCGGGTAAAACGGTAGTAGGCGAAAGCGCTGCCATGAAAGATATTTTTGTGAAGATCGAAAAGATTGCACCTACTGATGCAAACGTATTGATACTTGGAGAGAACGGCACAGGTAAAGATCTTGTTGCACATGCTATCCATCAGCAATCAGTAAGGGCAAATAAACCATTTATAAAAGTTGATGCCGGCGCATTGACCGAAACATTATTTGAAAGTGAATTGTTTGGTCATAAGAAAGGAGCGTTTACTGATGCCCGTGAAGAACGCATTGGCCGGTTTGAAGCGGCCAACGGTGGTACTTTGTTTTTAGATGAAATCGGTAATATCAGTTTACAACAACAGGCGAAACTTTTATCTGCATTACAAAACAGGCAGATCATTAAGCTGGGAGGTAATGAGCCGATACCTGTTGACATTCGTTTGATCTGCGCCACCAATCTTCCTTTGGCTGAACTGGCCAATGAAAATCGTTTCCGGAAAGACCTTGTATACCGCATCAATACAGTTGAAATAACACTGCCGCCGTTACGTAAACGAAAAGAGGACATTCCATTGCTGGCACAGCATTATGTAAGAGTGTATGCGGAAAAATATATTAAACCAAATATTCAATTAGATAAAAAAGCGATTGATAAATTGGTTGAGCATCCCTTCCCCGGTAATGTGCGTGAACTGCAGTACAGTATAGAACGGGCGGTGATCATGACCGAAGGTGATACACTTTCTGCAAGTGATCTTATTTTTTCACCCATTGAAACGGCCCGTATGCAGGCGGAAGAAGATGAACAGGATTTGAAACTGAGCAGCATGGAGAAGAATACGATTCTTCGTGTAATTGAAAAACATAGCGGTAATATTACCAAAGCAGCAAAAGAACTGGGCTTAACAAGAACAGCTTTGTACCGTAGGTTAACGAAGTATGATATTTAAGCCCGCAACACTCCCCGTCTGATGCCCACGTCTGACGGATTAAACACTGATCAAAAAATGTTTCAACGTTACGAATTCAGATTATTTATAAGATTAATCCTGCTGTTTACAATACTATTTGCTGTTGCATTTCTGTTAGTGAAAGAATATTTCTTGTATGCTTCATTTCTTGCGCCCATACTCGCTTACCAGTTTTATGACCTCTATCAATTACTCAACAAAGCACAGAATGAAGTAAAAGAATTTGCTGAATCAATTCACTATAGAGATTTCTCGAGGCACTTTAATGTAAAGCATGCACCTGCTGAATTACAACCATTACGTGAAGGGTTTAATGAGATCAACTCCACCTTTAAAGTGATCAGCAGGGAAAAAGAAACCCAATATGTGTATTTACAAAAAATACTGGAGTTAGTTGATACAGGTATTCTATCCTACAAAACCGATACAGGTGAAATTGTGTGGATGAATGAATCGTTTAAACGTATGATGGGAATTCCCTATTTAAAAACGATCCACTCGTTGGAGAAACGAGATGAGGGATTGTATAAAGAAGCGATCAATATCAAGACCGGCGAAAGCAAACTGGCAACTGCCACTAAT
>CAYMSG010000197.1:0-7163 GCA_964392955.1 uncultured Chitinophagaceae bacterium
GGGCATGTTACCGTAATCGGAAAAGACCGGAGCGAACTGACCTACAAGGCCAACCGCATCAAACACCTCCTGAAAGTAAAAACCCGTTGAGATAATAAGCGGTGACCAGCCCCTGCCTCTTCCTGCTGTACCCGATGGCTAACCATTGTTTTTACCACTCATCCAACTAAAGGGTGTAAAAATTGTTCTATCGTTACCTTTAGCACATCTATATACACATGAGAATAGTTACAATCATTGCTGGAGCCACATTGTTATTGGCTACAAGCTGTAAAGACGAAAAAAAACAATCCGCATCGCCACAAGGAGGCTCCCGTCCACAAAGTGTGATGACCGTGGTGGGATATGTTGTTAAAACCGGATCAGTAAGCGAACCCATTCAACTTCCCGGTACCCTTTTACCCATGGAAGAAACACAGATACAGGCCGAAGTAAGCGGTCGTATAGTTTCACATTCCATTAACGAAGGCGCTTTTGTAAACAAAGGGGCTTTGTTGGTTAAGTTGTTTGATGGCGATCTCCAGGCACAATTAAAAAAACTGGAAGTGCAACTGCAGATCGCAGAAAAAACAGAAGAAAGGAACAAAGAATTATTAAAGATCAACGGAATCAGCCAGCAGGATTATGATCTCAGCTTTTTGCAGGTAAGCAACATCAAAGCCGATATTGAATTGTTACGTACCAATATTATTAAAACAGAGATCCGTGCACCCTTCAGTGGCAAGATCGGGTTCCGTAATATTTCAACCGGTGCCTATATTACACCAACCACCATCATTACTTCACTCCGGCAGTTAAGCCAAATGAAATTACAGTTTAGTGTTCCAGAAAAATATACATCCAAAGTGAAAGTGGGACAAACCATCAGCTTTTCGGTGGAAGGAAGCACACGCAGGTTTACTGCAAAAGTGTATGCATCTGAATCAACTGTCAGCGAAACATCACGTGGATTGAATGTGCGTTGTATGGTACAGCAAAATGATGCATCGCTGGTACCAGGTTCGTTTGCAAAAGTAGATATGGATTTTGCACGAAATGAGAATGCCATTCTTGTACCGGCGCAAGCGGTGTTACCGCAGGCAAGAGGTAAAAAACTCATTGTTTACCGAGATGGTATTGCAAAGTTTACCGATGTTCAAACAGGCATCCGTGATTCTGCTAATGTAGAGATCACCAGCGGTGTTGTGCCCGGCGATACTATCATTACAACCGGATTGCTCGGTTTAAAACCGGAAGCAAAAGTTAAACTCTCTAAAGTTCAATAATAACGTATGACTATTTCCGAACTGAGTTTGAAGCGACCTGTGCTGGCCATCGTAATGAACATTATGATCATTTTGTTCGGCGTTATTGGTTTTCGTTTCTTGGGTATCAGAGATTATCCGGCCATTGATCCTCCCAACATCAGTGTACGTACTTCATACCCCGGTGCCAATGCCGATGTAATTGAATCGCAGATCACTGAACCATTGGAGAAATCGATCAATGGAATTGCTGGTGTAAAAAACATTACCAGCAGCAGCAGCCAGGGTAACAGCAATATCAATGTAGAATTTGAATTGGGCTTTAACCTGGAAGAAGCGGCGAATGATGTTCGGGACAAAGTATCACAAACCGTTCGCTCCTTACCTGCTGATCTGGACGCACCACCTGTTGTTACAAAAGCCGATGCCAGCAGTGATCCCATTCTTTCCATGACCATTCAAAGTGAAAGCCGGAATCCATTACAGGTAACAGAGTATGCTACAAATAATTTATTGGAGCGCATTCAAACTATTCCCGGCGTAAGTACTGTAAATATCTGGGGCGAAAAAAGATATGCCATGCGTATCTGGTTTGAACCCGAAAAATTATTGGCGTATAATTTAACGGCCAGAGATGTGCAAACAGCACTGCAACGTGAAAACCTTGAATTGCCATCAGGAAAAATTTCCGGTAACACCATGGAATTAACGGTACGTACGTTTGGCCGTTTGAATACAGAAGAGGATTTTAATAACCTGATTGTAAAAAATGTTGAAGGCCGTGACATTAAACTCAAAGATGTTGGACAGGCTGTGCTCGGGCCGGAGAACGAAGAAAGTGTGTTGAAAGAACGTGGCATCCCTATGATCGCATTGGCTATTGTGCCACAACCGGGCAGTAACTATGTGGCCATTGCGGATGAGTTTTACAAACGTTATGAGCAAATTAAAAATGAAGTTCCGTCTGATATCAAATTGGACATTGGTCTCGATCAAACAAAATTTGTACGCAAATCAATTGCTGAAGTAGAAGAAACACTGGTGCTTGCATTTGCATTGGTGGTACTCATCATCTTCTTGTTCTTCCGTGACTGGATCGTAGCCATTCGTCCGTTGATCGATATTCCTGTTTCACTCATCGGTGCATTTTTCATCATGTACCTGAGTGGCTTCACCATTAATGTATTAACACTGTTGGCCATTGTACTGGCAACCGGCCTGGTGGTGGATGATGGTATTGTGGTAACCGAAAATATTTTCAAGAAAATGGAACAGGGCATGGACAAATACAAAGCTGCCCGTGAAGGTTCCAAAGAAATTTACTTTGCCGTAATTGCTACCTCTATCACATTGGCGGTAGTATTTCTCCCCATTATATTCTTACAGGGTTTTGTGGGTCGCCTGTTTCGTGAGTTTGGTATTGTGGTCGCAGGTGCAGTATTGATCTCTGCGTTTGTATCACTTACATTAACACCTGTTCTCAACGTGTATCTTACACGAAAAGGCGGAACCAAACATGGTTGGTTCTACAGAGTAACCGAACCATTTTTTCGTGGAATGGAAAATGTGTACCACAAAGCATTGGTGGTGTTTATGAAAGCAAGATGGATTGCGATTGTACTCATTATTGCCTGCTTTGGAATGATCTGGTTTATCGGCACCAACCTGCAAAGTGAATTGGCACCTATGGAAGACCGCAGCCAGTTTCGATTACAGGTGAGTGCGCCCGAAGGAACAAGTTTTGATGCAATGGATGCATACATTGATAAGCTGAACAATCTGATCATGGACAGTGTACCTGAAAATAAGGTACTCATCTCCGTTACTGCACCGGGCTTCACTGGTGCCGGTTCGGTAAACAGTGGTTTTGTTCGTTCATTAATGGTTGATCCGGATCAACGTGACAGATCGCAACAGGAAATTGTTGAAATGATTAACCGGAACTTACCGAAGTACAACGAAGGAAGAGCAGTAGCCATTCAGGAACAAACCATCTCTGTAAACAGGCGTGGCGGACAGCCCGTGCAGTTTGTATTGCAGAATAATAATTTCGATAAGCTGAAAGAAATACTGCCAAAATTCCTGGAAGAAGTTCAAAAAAGTGCGGTGCTCACCAATGCTGATGCTGATCTGAAATTCAATAAGCCGGAATTGCGTTTGAATATAGATCGTTTGCGTGCAAGTGAACTGGGCGTAAGCATTACCGATATTTCTGAGTTAATGCAACTGTCATTAAGTAACAGAAGGCTTGGTTATTTCATTAAAGATGGAAAACAATACCAGGTAATTGGCCAGGTGTTACGGAACGATCGGGATGATCCAACCGATTTGAAAAATTTGTTTGTACGCAATGCGGCCGGGCAAATGATTTCAGTGGATCAATTTGTTTCGTTTGAAGAAGAAACAACCCCTCCAACACTGTATCACTTCAACCGTTATAAATCAGCTACGGTAAGTGCTGGTCTTGCACCGGGCAAAACCATTGGTGATGGTATTAAAGAAATGCAGGCTATTGCTGATAAACTGTTAGATGAATCATTCAACACAGCACTGGCAGGTAACTCAAGAGATTTTGCAGAAAGCAGTGGCAATACTTTTTTTGCACTCGGGCTTGCATTGATCCTTATATTCCTTGTATTGGCTGCGCAGTTTGAGAGCTTTATTGATCCGCTGGTGATCATGTTTACTGTACCGCTGGCCATTGCCGGTGCTTTGTTTTCGCTGTGGATGTTCGACCAAACCATCAATATTTTTTCGCAAATTGGTATGATCATGTTGATCGGCCTTGTAACAAAGAACGGTATCCTGATTGTTGAATTTGCCAATCAGAAAAAACATGCGGGTATGTTACGCAAGCCTGCTGTTATTGAAGCAGCCACCATGCGTTTACGACCGATCCTGATGACGAGTCTTGCGATGGCGTTGGGTGCATTGCCATTGGCATTATCATTAGGAGCCGCATCAACCAGCCGTATTCCGTTAGGTGTGGTAATTGTAGGAGGAATTCTGTTTTCGCTGGTACTTACCTTGTTTGTAATTCCTGCGATGTATTCGTTCCTGTCATCCAAAAAAATTAAAGTGCATGAAGAAGAAACTGAAGCTGCTATCGCTAAGCTGTCTGATTAATATGCTTGCCTTTGCGCAGCTTACCACCAAACTCACAGTTGATGAAGCCATTCGCATTGCAGTTGAAAAAAATTTCGATGTTGAAATTGTAAAGAATGAACAGGAGATCGGCATCATTAATAATAATTGGGGAACAGCCGGTCTGTTACCAACGGTTTCAATAAACAGCACGCTTGGTATTGCTTCCAACAACCTGGAACAACGGCTAACAAACGGAACGGTGATCAAACGAAACGGTGCCATCCTTCGTAACCAGAATGCAGGGTTAGCTGTAAGCTGGCGCATATTTGATGGCATGCGCATGTTTGCCAGCAAACGCCGGTTAGAAGAATTGGAAAAAATCGGTGAACTCAGTTTCCGCAGCCAGGTAAATACAACGGTGTTTAACATCATTGGTTCGTACTACCAGATCGTACAACTCAACCAACAACGCAAAGCACTGCAGGAAACGATTAAATTTTTTGAAGAAAGAAGGTTGATCGCTGAAAGCCGCTTTACGATTGGTACTGCACCTAAAACTGATTTTCTGCAAGCCGAAGTTGATCTCAATCAGCAAAAGGGAAGTTTACTGGCAATTGAAAATAACATCCGGGTAGCGAAAGCAAATTTCAACAATCTGCTAGGCCGCAAACCAGACACGGTTTTTGAAGTTACCGACATCATTGAACCGGATGGAACCATCAGTTATGCCACGCTTTTACAAAAAGCGCAAACCGATAACTACGATCTGTTGCTGGCGCAAAGCAACCTTACCGTATTGGTTCAGCAAAAACGGGAGATTCTTTCACAGCGTTTGCCTTCTGTAACCTTGAATGGCAACTTTAACCTGGCGCAAAGCAGGAACGATGCGGGTTTCACCTTGTTCAACCGCAACCTTGGTCCAAACGGAAATATCGGTATTGCCATTCCAATTTTCCAGGGTGGAAATATTAAACGACAGGAACAGGTAGCCGAAATCGGAATCAAGAATCAACAGATTGTGATCGATCAGTTAAAGAACCAGGTAAACACCAGTATACTGAATGCGTATTATAATTTCCAGAATGCGCTCAACCTGGTGAAGCTGGAGAAAAATACACTGGCGTTAATTGAAGAAAACAATGTAATTGCAACGGAACGTTTCCGCAAGCTGGCCATCACGTCACTTGAATTACGACAGGTACAAATCGATTATATCAACGGACAAACCCGTTACATCAATTCACTTTACATGGCGAAACTCGCTGAAGCGGAAATGAAGTTGCTGGCGGGAGATTTGAGTAAGCTATAGGTTTCTGGTTTTTTGTTTATAGTTTCTGGTTGGGGTTCCCTAATTTTAAGGAAGCTTAATCGAATCAAACATAAACTCAATGGCAACTGTTCATAAGTTTGAAGAGCTGGAAATTTGGCAACATGCAAAAAATCTATACGAGATTATTTCTCCGCTATCAGCCAAACTCAAGAAGAACAAAGACTTTCGATTTGCCGAACAAATAAAATCGTCGTCAGGATCAATCATGGATAATATTGGTGAAGGTTTTGAACGAAGCAGTCGTTTAGAATTCATCAACTCGCTTGGCATTTGCAAGGGTGAAGCAGGCGAACTGAAATCACAACTTCACCGTTTGCACATTGACACTTATATTTCTGATAAAGAGTTTCAAGGACTTTACAAAAAAGCTGATACCTTGTGCGCAAAAATTGCAGCTTTTATGAATTACTTAAACACAACCTCACATAAAGGCTTAAAATTTAAAGACAGACAGAAGTGAAAGAACAAGAAACAAAAAACCAGCAACCAGAAACAGTATTGGTTGGTATCATCATGGGCAGCGACAGCGATCTTCCTGTGATGCAACCGGCAGCTGATATTTTAAAAGAATTTGGGATTGAGTATGAATTAACGGTTGTATCCGCACACCGCACACCATTGCGCATGGTAGAGTATGCACAAAAGGCGAGAGAAAGAGGATTGAAAGTAATTATTGCCGGAGCAGGTGGTGCCGCTCATTTACCGGGTATGGTAGCAAGTGTTACTACACTGCCAGTTATCGGAGTTCCGGTAAAATCGTCCAACTCCATTGATGGATGGGATTCTGTTCTTTCCATTTTGCAAATGCCCAACGGAGTACCAGTTGCAACAGTAGCGTTAAATGCGGCAAAGAATGCAGGCATTCTTGCTGCGCAGATTATTGGTACTGCTGATGAAACAGTAGCTGCAAAAATTGCTGCTTACAAAACCAATCTGAATGACGAAGTGCTCACCAAGGTTGATAAACTGAAACAACAGGGTTGGGAAAATAAATTTGATTAGTCTTTTTCTTCCTTATCAAATCAATAACTATGAAACCAAACCTTATACCGATAAGTATTCTCTGTATAATGCTGTTCAGTTCATGCACACTCTTTCGGTTTGCCTATTCACCAACGATTCAAAACATTCCCGCCTTCAAAGAAAAAAATGAAGCAAGGATCAATGCGGCTGTTGCCAGCACACTGGCAGGTACCGAAAACAGCTACAGTTTACAGGGAGCCTATGCTGTAAGCGATCACTTTGCAATTACGGCTGCATGGAATGGTTCGTTACGCAGCCAGGACGAGCTTACAACAAGCAATGGAAGTGGAACGTCAAACACCGAAATTGTAAAATACAACCGGCGTTCCGCTGAGTTTGGAGCAGGTGTATTTTATCCCCTCTCAAACGATAAAAAAGTATTTTTTGAATTGTATGGAGGTTATGGTTTTGGCACCAATGATATTTCTGATAACGTTGCCACCAACAGCGGATCAACCGGTTTTCACAACAGCAAGACA
>CAYMSG010000198.1:0-7162 GCA_964392955.1 uncultured Chitinophagaceae bacterium
ACCAGAAACCATCTACAATAAATCCTTTTACAAAATAGGCGTCAATCAAAATAATACAGGCATTGATCACAAATAAGAAAAGCCCCAGGGTAAAAATAGTGGCTGGTAATGTAAACAACACAAGGATTGGTTTTACCACAGCATCCAGTATAGCCAGCACAAAGGCTACTGCAATGGCTGTAAAGAAATGATTGATGCTGATGCCCGGTAAAATATACGCCAGCAAAAATGCATTGACTGCGGTGATAAGGACTTTAAGTACAAATTTCATTTTTGAATCTGTTTAGTTATTGTGAACCTCAAAGCGGCCACCCATTCAGTTGCACAAATATGAAAACAAGATAAGAAATTCTTCTCTGCGTCCTCTGTGCTCTCTGTGTGAACCCATCTTACACCACCACCAATTCATAAAACTTTTCAGGCTGTAAATATTTCTTCGCCAGCTCCTGCAACTCTTCTGCTGAAATAGTTTTGATGATGTTGACCGATTTATAAAAATACTGTTCGTCCAGTCCGTTCATAATTAAATTTTTCCAGCGGCCGATGATATGGAACGGACCGTCGAGATCACCCAGAATAGTACCGATGAGATAATTCTTCACCAGTTGCAATTCTTCCTCATCCACCAACTCTTCCCGAAGTTCTTTCATTTCATTATACACTTCAGCAATGGTTGCTTCGCATACATCTCTGCCCGCTTCGGTGCTGATCATCCACGCAGTAGTTGAAATATGATTGAGAATATAACTGTGAATACCATAGGTATAACCTTTGTCTTCCCGGATATTACTCATCAACCGTGAACCAAAGAAACCACCGAACAATGTATTTAACACCTGTACCGGTTGGAAATCGGGATGATGACGGTTGGGGAAGGGCTGTGCCAAACGGATTGCACCCTGCACACCATTGGGATCGTTCATGATACGATACTTCATTTGCTCAGCCGGCGTAAGCGGATGAACAATGGCAGGTATTGTTTTTTGATTGAGCGGCAACTGACCAATGGTTTTGTTGAGCTCCTGTTCAAAATTTGCAGGCAATAAACCGGCTGCAAAAATTACACAGTGACCTTCTGTATAATATTGTTTATAATATGCCTGCAGCTGTTGTTGTTCCAATGCATCGTAATGTTCTTTGTTGCTGTACACACCATAAGGATGATCTTTCCCGAACACATACTCATCAATCAAACGACCGGCAACAAAATCACATTTTTTCAGATTCACCGTTAAACGCTGCTGCATGTTCTGTTTGTAAATATCCAGTTCGTGTTGCGGGTACACAGCATCGGTGATCATTTCAGCAATCACGGGCAAATGTGTTGCAAAATGACGATCAATACAATGCAATACAATGTTTGCTGTTTCATTGTAACAACCACGGCTCAGGTGCGAACCATAGTAATCAAAATGTTCGTTGAGTTGAAAGGCTGTTTTATTTTTTGTGCCGTTCTTGATGAGAAAGTTGGTAGCTGCTGCAATATTGTTCTGCTGCTCATACCAGTTACCGGCTTTGAACACCAGTTCCAGGCTCAGCACTTCCTGTGTACCGGCATTGACTGCGTATACTTCTACGCCATTGTCAAGTATAAATTTATCGTAAGGCTTTAAGGTAAGTTCAAACTCTGTGGCATCTTTTATCAAAGGTGCTTTGCTTCTGTTCAATTGTTCTGTTGCAATATTCATTTTATGTAATCTATCTTCTTCTTTTATAAAACGGATTGTTTGTTAACAGGCGAGAGGAATGGTGAAGCGTAATAATTCGTACGAACCTTGTACTGAGTTTATAAATAATCCGAAATTTATAAACACTTACTTCCCGTATTGTCGGATCACCGAATTCTTTTACGATTTTGCCTCTTTCGGAAAATGTTTTTAGTGAATCAATTTTTAGGATAAACTTTTCAATAAGCATGTCTGCATTTTGAAAAGATGTATCTGAAACATAGTCATAAATCTGACGCATATCATTTTGCGCCTGTTTACTTATTTTGATTTTGACCATGACCGCATTTCTTTTTTAAACTGTTCCCAGTCTTTTTCTTTGCCTGCGGAAATATCATTTAAACCCTTCTCCACTTTATACATCAACAGCAGCTCATTCAATAATTTTTCAGTTGAGTATGTTTTCGGAACAGCACTAACCTTTTCCTGAATTTTTTTTACTGTAAGCATACTTTTCTTTTTCCTGAATTTACAAATTAATTCTTACTCATATAATACAAGGTGTTACTGTTGCTCTCTGCAAAGATTTTTTTGCTTTCTTCCAGCAACTCCTGTGCAGTGATACTTTGGTAGCGCTGCAGTTCATCATTCATCAGTTCCGCATCGCCCAGCAATTCATAATAGGCCAGGCTGTTGGCACGGCTCATCACACTCATATCTTCAAACAAAATGGTGCTTTCTGTTTTGTTGATCACTTTCTGCAGTTCTTTTTCATCCACTAATTCGGTCTTCATCTTTTCCACTTCTTCGTTCACGGCTTCGTGTGCCTCTTCAATGTTCACACCTTTCACCAGTTTGCCTTCAATAGTGAGCAGACCGTTGTCAATACTGCCAAAGTGATAGCATTCAATACTGCTGAACAATTTCTTTTCTTTGATCAATGCCTGGTACAAACGGCTGCTGGCACCTCCACCCAAAATATCGGTGATGAGATCGGTAACATAATACCCCCGCTCCAAACGGGAAGCCATATGCCAGGTTTTTACAAACGCATCCAATGGCACATCAGCTGTAACTTCTAAACGCCGTGCTTCCGTTTGCACCGGCTCTTTCGGCAATTGCCGTACATATTTTTCGCCCGATGGAATAGGACCAAACCATTTCTCTGCCAACTGCATTACTTTGTCTGTTTCCACATTACCTGCCACCACCAGAATGGCATTGACGGGTGTATAATGCTTAAAGAAAAAATTCTTTACATCCTGCAGCTGTGCTTCTTCAATATGCTTCAGCTCTTTGCCAATCGTCATCCATTTATACGGATGCTGTTTGTATGCCATTGCCCGCATCTTATTCCACACATCGCCATAGGGTTTGTTGAGATAATGCTCTTTGAATTCTTCGCTCACCACTTTGCGTTGTACATCCAGGCTTTTTTCGCTGAAAGCAAGGCTCAGCATACGATCGCTCTCCAGCCAGAAAGCTGTTTCCAGGTTTTCTGCAGGCAGCTGACAATAGTAATTGGTAAGATCGTTGGTAGTGTACGCATTGTTTTCGCCACCAGCCAATTGCAGCGGCTCGTCGTAATCAGGAATATTAACTGATCCGCCAAACATCAAATGTTCAAACAAATGTGCAAACCCGGTTCGGTTTTCATCTTCATCTCTTGCGCCCACATCGTACAACACATTTACCACTGCCATCGGTGTGGCCATATCTTTATGTATCAACACACGCAAACCATTCGAAAGTGTATATCGTTCAAACTTGATCATTGTTCTGTTTTATTTCATCCCAAAAAAGAGGTAACTCCCTTCTTAACATTCCGCAAAGCGAAACAGGCTTTTCAAAAAAGGGAACTGTAAAATTCGGTAAAAAACGGATGAGGAACGTAGTTACTTTAAAATACTGCCAACTTTTAACTCAAACATTTGTGGCACACTGTTACGGAAAATAAGGATGCGGACTTTCTTTCCCTGATCCTGCAACAGGTTTTTGTATTGACTGATGTTGTTACTGAAGTTGTTTTCGATACCGAAAATGATATCGCCGGGCATCAACCCGGCTTTTTCGGCCGGAGAGCCTTGCTGGATTTCGGTAATAATGATCTTTCCCTCAATAAAGTAATAACTCATGCCCGTGTACGAATAATCGAACGGATCACGCATGTGCGTATTGGGCGACAAATGAATGGTACGTTCCGGATAATTGAGTACAACATTGAACCGCCGCAGCAAATCACTTCCCAGCAAACCTTTTACGTTTGGATAGTTTAACACATTTACTGAATCACTGTAAACATGAATGGGCACTTTTGAAAATTTGTACGGACCGATTCTCATCCGCTTCATCGTGGTAAGCCGCATGTTGATCTTTCCGATCAATCCCTCTACCTGTGTATTCACCGATTTTTTTCGCTTGCTGATAAATACACTGTCTTTCATAAACTGTTCCGACATCAGCACACACAATCCCGCACCGGTATCAAAGTAAAAGTTCAGCAAATAACTCCGCTCATCCTGCACATAGTGGTTGGTAATAGGAATGGAAGCAAATGTGGGTTTTAACGTGGTTCCCCGTTTTGGATATTCATACTTGCCGGGCATATATACACTCAGCATTTGCTTGTCGTAATCAATTGCAACAATGTACCTGCGTAAAAAAGAAAAACCGATAATGCCATCTACACGCAGCCCGTACACTTCGGTGAGTATTTCATAATCGTTGATATGAAAGTCGAGCTGCCCCACGTCGAGGCCGGGAAAATGCAGGGTGCCGTTTTTGTAATAGTTGATGTTTTTAATTCCGCCGATTCCTCGTACGGTACGGTCGCTGGGCTCCAGCGGCAATTTGTAATACAGGGCGGTTAAGGTATCGAGCGAAATGCCGCCGCTGCCGGTATCGAGTATAAAATTGAGTGTGTCCGGAAAATCGTTGAGTGTAGCATGCAGGATGATAATACCACCTGTTAACTGCTCAAACTTAAAGCTGGTAAGCAATTTCGCTGGTGGCGGCTGATCGTCTTGCGCCGTTAGTTGCAAACAAATCAACAGAAAGCATATCGTTTTAGCAAATTTCACTCTTCAATATATGCAGAAACTACTGGTTAAGACAACAGAAACAGGGCGAACGCTTCGTTGTTGGTAAAATATCCGGACGTACCTTTGCTGCTGAACAAAAAGGCAGCAGGCAATAATCAACAAGCAAGTTGAAAGATTGTTGCAGATTTTGCAGATTGCCCATTGTCTATTAATTATTGAAACCTCCGCATATGAACCTGAACGATCTCTATCAAAAGGCTTCGAACTTTGAATTTTTAACGGTGGAAGAAGGTATGTATCTTTTTCAACACGCACCACTTACCGAGCTCATGTTTGTGGCCGATGAATTACGCAAACAACAGGTACCACATGGGAAAGTTACCTGGCAGATCGACCGGAACGTAAACACCACCAACGTATGTATCGCCAATTGTAAGTTCTGTAACTTCTTTCGCATACCCGGTCATGCAGAAGCATACATCACCGATATTGAAACCTATAAAAAGAAAATTGATGAAACCATCCGCTGGGGTGGTGATCAGTTATTGTTACAGGGTGGACATCATCCTGAACTGGGATTGGATTTTTATGTAAACCTGTTCAAACAACTGAAAGCATTATATCCCAACATTAAACTGCATACACTCGGGCCACCCGAAGTGGCACATATCACCAAGCTGGAGAAAAGTACACACCATGAAGTGTTGAAAGCATTGAAAGAAGCAGGAATGGATTCATTGCCCGGTGCAGGTGCAGAAATATTGATCGATCGTGTACGTCGTTTGATCAGCAAAGGAAAATGTGGTGCGCAGGAATGGCTGGACATTATGCATGAAGCACACAAGCTCAACATCACTACAAGCGGAACCATGATGTTTGGTCATGTAGAAACATTGCAGGAACGTTTTGAACACCTGGTAAAGATCCGTGAAGTACAAAGCCGCAAACCGGAAGAAGCAAAAGGTTTTCTTGCATTCATCCCATGGACCTTCCAGGATGTGGATACCTTACTGGCAAAAATCCGTGGTGTACACAATTTAACTACAGCTGAAGAATATGTAAGGATGATTGCTATGAGCCGTATCATGTTACCAAACGTTAAGAACATACAGGCGAGTTGGTTAACCGTAGGTAAACAAACAGCACAGCTTTGTTTGCAGGCAGGTGCTAATGATTTCGGAAGTATTATGCTCGAAGAAAATGTAGTGAGTGCCGCCGGTGCACCGCATCGCTTTACCTACAAATCAATACAGGAAGCTATCCGTGAAGCAGGCTTTGAACCGCAACTCCGCAACCAGCAATATGAATGGAGAGAATTACCGACTGTGATAGAAGAGCAGGTGGTGGATTATTGATGATGATAGAAATGCTGATAACGCAGATTTTTGTGGATTGAAAAGATAAGAACAGCCGATGCGATGCATTGGCTGTTTTTTTTGAGCAGAATTGATGTGAGTATTTGTGTAAATACGTATTATTATTCAGATAATATTTATACAAGAAGCTGCGTATATTTATGTGTTGGGTGCAATCTATAAGTCTAATTTATTTGAAATGTTAAAAATTACTGTCACACATAAGAAAATATTATTTGTACTCGTATTAATTATATTGAATTTAGTTGGGTCATTTCTTATTTCAATGGTATTTCTTGGCTCACCTAATGCAAATGGCGAAGGAGCACCGGTGCGTACTGAATTTATTTCTTTTCTACACATGTTTGTTTATGTACTGGCAGTAAGTATTAGTATTTCTTTTATTGGACTTCTATTGACCCGTATTTTTAGGAGTATACTCTCGTTTGACAAGGTTTATATACGGCGAATATTTTGGTTTGAATTGTTGTTTTTATTAATCGTTTTCTTTCTTCCTTTTCTATATATCTATTATCTGAGGTGAGATTAACGCCGAGCATCAACAAACTTAGAATGGACAGAAAGAAACCCAAATTATATAGAAAAGTAAACACCAAGGCAAAAGGTGTTCATCATGATTTTGGTGGAGATTTTAAAGACACAAGAAATAGTAAAAGAGAATCTATTCAGCAAGTTAAAGGAACAATGTTTGGTGCTAAGCAACGAGGACTTGACTATACTCCTTTGTTTAAGTTTCTATTATCGAAAACTGGCAGCAAGTGGGATGATGTTTTTAGTGAGGCCAAATCACGTTTAGATAAACAAGAGCCAATATTCTGGATAGTTGCATTACATGAGGATGAAAAGAAGGATTACGTAAGAATTGGAGAATCAACTTATTTTTCTGGTTTGTTTGTTGATGACAATAATGTTTTACAATTAGTGAACCCAAATCTCAAAGCCGTCGACATGACACCATTTTGCGATTGCTGTACGCATACATTAAATGGTAAAACATTTGGAACAGAATAAAAAACTTTATTTATCGGCTTGACTCGTGGAGATACGAACCACGCCGAGGGCAATTAAACTGCGGTAT
>CAYMSG010000199.1:0-7160 GCA_964392955.1 uncultured Chitinophagaceae bacterium
GTAAATTAATATTTACATCAGAACCGGCAATTCCTTCAACCGATCCACGGATATGAGCTGCATTCAGTAATACTTTTTCCAATTGTTTCTCCCGTTGCTTCCATAATCGTTCCATGGCATCACGCTCTTTTTGAATCGATATCTTCATGCTCATGAAACCTTCCCGTATGGCTTTCCACTGTTCCGCAAATTCATTACCTGTTAAGTAATCGTAGAGCATGTGCATTTTTTCGCCTTTGTTTTCCTGTCCGGTGGTGGCTTGTGCAATTCGAACAATCCCATCACGCAGCACATAGGTGAGTGCTTTTACTTCTGCAAAACTGCAGATCCAAACGCCATCCTTTTCTCCGAAACGATCCATGCCTTTTGGCATGGCCTGTGTTACAATTACAGCAATATCGGCTGCCTGGCTGCGCATATCTGCTTTTAATTTTTCGATCCATTGTTCCGAAAAATCTTTGGTGCGCTTACTTTCAAAAATAATTTTACCACATTCCTGTCCGAATTTATTCCGCACCACCAACATACAATCAGCTCCTTTTACACCTTTTCCTACTTCTTCAATGGTATCATACGGAAACGATTGGCGTAACAGTTCTTCCAGCATCAGTTCCTGTACTTCGCCCTGTAACTGCATGGAGCCTTGTTCCGATTTACGTTTCATTTCATCCACCAGTTTCTTCTGTGCTTCCAGTTTTTCTTCCAGCTCTTTATTTCTCAGTTGATATTCTGTTTCACGCAGCGAAATTTTTTCTGCTTCTTCCTTGCGGATGATATCGGCTAACTTATTCCGTTCTTCCAACAGCATTTTTTGCAGTTGCAGTTCCAGTTCCTGTTCTTTGGAAAGCAGGGCCTGTTCTTTTTTCAGAAATTCCAGTTCTTTTTCACGGGCTTGTTTCAGTTTTTCCTGGCTGTCTTTATTATTCTGTTCCAGTAACCGGAGTTTGTTTTCAAAATCAGCTGCAATGGATTTGCGGATGGTTTCTTCGGCTTCCTGTTGCGTTTTCTTTTTCTCTTCCAGCAACTGCGCATCAAATTTCTGTTGTTGCTGTTTTTGCCATTCAGTCATTTTACTGCGCAACTCTTTCTGCACTTCCTCACGGATGCTGTCGGTGGGTTCAAATTCGTGTCCGCAGTTGGGGCATTTTATTTCGGTTGACATATCTGATTTCTTTTTTGCAAGTTTACGTTAACGCTTCAACAGTTTCATGATCGAAAAATCTTTTTGTGTGGTGATGAGGTGCATCCCGATATCTGCAATGGTTTTCAGCAACAAAAAAATCATACTGGTGGCCAGACCAAAAAAGGAAGGCATCAGGATCATTAAGTGCATGGGAATGGTTCGCAAGTAGGGTAGTATAAATATTTTTCCAACATTTACTTTTTTTGATTCGGTGGTTGGATTTTTTCGCATCTGCAACAAAATGCCTTCCGTAAGAAAAATGCCTGCTGCTATCAGCAAGAGTGAATAATTGATCATTGTGCCATTACTGCTCAGTAAAAAAACAGCATATACCAAATGGAAAAAGCCATAATGGAAAAGGAAGAACCAGGCTGCTCCGGCCATGGTTGCTTTTGTAATGGGTTTGTTATTGAATTTTAAACTGCTTTGATCGGGATTTTTGATTCGTAATAAATCAAAAAAGTTAAACACACCAATCAGTACGCTTTGTAACCAGTAAATCCATACAATGGTATTAAATTCAGATGGGTTTTGTACATAATAGTACATAAGGTACCCATTCATCAATAGCAGGAACCAGAACTCGGGGTCTTTAAAACTACGTTGCAGCAAGGTTGGTAATTTTCACTCAAATTAATCAACTCCGGTTAGAAAGAAAGCATGATTCGGCCCTATTTACTAACTGCAGAAATCGTACCTTTAAAGCGATAAATTAATTCGTTCAAAACACACTTATTTCTGACAGGCAAAACCTGTTTTTGAATATCTTTATTCCATGCGATCCATCGAAGATTCACAGCTGTTCCAAACGATTTTTGACCATGCCAGTATCGGAATTATTGTTGTTGACGAACGGGCCGACATCATTTCCATGAACAGTTTTGCGCTGCTTCAGTTTGGGTATGCAAACAGGGAAGAGGTGTTGGGGAAAAAAATTGAGTTGCTCATTCCTGCCAGGTTCCACCACCGCCACGAAAAACACAGGGATGGTTACATGCACGATCCAAAGAGCCGACCCATGGGTATAGGATTGGATCTGTATGCTGTGAAAAAGGACGGGAGTGAATTTCCTGTTGAGATCAGCCTGGGAAATTATTTTATCGAAGGAAGCAAATTTGTGGTGGCTTTTGTAAACGATATTACACTTCGTAAAGAAGCTGAAAATGCCATCATTCGTTTGAATGAAGAACTGGAGCAGAAAGTGCAAGACCGTACCATTTCTCTCCAGGAAACGGTAGGTAAACTGAACGAGCAGATCAGGGAAACCGAAGAAAAAGATAAAGAACTGCGTGCAGCCCTGGATAAAGAAAAAGAGCTGGGCGAACTGAAGTCGAGGTTTGTTTCTGTTGCATCGCATGAGTTTCGTACACCACTCAGCACCGTACTTTCCAGTGTGTACTTATTACAGAAATATACCAGTGCAGAAGACCAGCCCAAACGGGAAAAGCATATCCAACGTATCATTTCATCGGTAAACCTGCTGACAGACATACTGAACGACTTCCTGAGTGTAGGTAAAATTGAGGAAGGAAAAATCCAGGCAAGGTTCAGCAAGTTCGATCTGAAAAAAAATATTACCGAAACAATTGCAGAAATGCAGAGTGTAAGCAAGGCCGGACAACAGATCAGGTACGAACATGTGGGCGAAACAGAAGTGGAACTTGACCCCGGTATGTTTAAACATATCAGTTTAAATTTGCTGTCGAATGCCATTAAATTTTCGCCTGAGAACGCAGTGATCGAGATCCAGTCATCTGTAACAGACAAACAAATTGAAATGCGGGTGAAGGACAGCGGTATTGGTATTTCAAAAGAAGATCAAACGCATTTGTTTGAACGGTTTTTCAGGGCTACCAATGCTATCAACATTCAGGGTACAGGGCTGGGGCTGCACATTGTGTCGAAGTATGCGGAGTTGATGAATGGACGGATCTTTTGTAAAAGCGAAACCGACAAGGGGACAGAATTTACGATCCTCTTTCAAAAATAAACCAACACAGAACTTCATAAACAACCAGGACAGCGCAGGTAGAATTGAATAACCCTGTGGTCTAAAATAAATGAACGCATGAAAAAAATTCTTTTGATCGAAGACAACGACGACATCCGGGAAAACACCGCTGAGATATTGGAACTGGCGAATTACAAAGTGGTTACAGCTGCGAATGGAAAACTGGGCATTGAAACAGCACTGGCTGAGCAGCCCGATTTGATCGTGTGTGATATTATGATGCCGGTGTTGGATGGGTATGGCGTATTGCATACACTGCACAAAAACGAAACCGTTAAAAATATCCCGTTTATTTTTCTGACGGCCAAGACGGAACGAAGCGATTTGCGACGTGGAATGGAGTTAGGTGCTGACGATTATATTACCAAACCCTTCAGCGGAACAGAATTGTTGAATGCAATTGAAGGCCGATTAAAGAAAGCCGACCTGTTGAAAGAGGAATACACTTCCGGTTTGGAAGGTATGAGCAAACTGCTGGCTGCAACGGGATCGAAAGATGCATTGGAATCATTGACCACCGACCGTGACATTAATAAGTACAAAAAGAAACAAACGGTTTACAACGAAGGCAACCGGGCTGCCCGTTTGTTTTACATTGTGAAAGGAAAAGTAAAAACATTTAAAACCAATGATGACGGAAAAGAGCTGGTAGTTGGATTGTACAGCGAAGGTGATTTTTTAGGATATGTTGCCTTGCTGGAAGGTGGATCGTACAAAGAAACCGCAGAAGCTATGGAAGACAGTGAACTGGCTATTATTCCAAAAGCTGATTTTGATGAATTAATGAACAGCAACAGCCAGGTGTCGCAAAAGTTTATTCAGCTGCTGGCAAAGAATGTAGCCGAGAAAGAAGATCATCTGCTGGGGCTTGCTTATAATTCGCTCCGTAAAAAAGTGGCAGATGCGTTGATCAGCCTGCAGAAAAAATACAAGACAGGCGAAGGTCATTTTTCCATTAACATCAGTCGGGAAAACCTGGCCAGTATTGCCGGTACTGCTACCGAATCACTGATTCGTACGCTGGGCGATTTCCGATCTGAAAAATTAATTGATATTAAAGACGGGCATATTATTATTCTCAATGAGAAGAAGCTGGAGAATCTGCTCAATTAAAATTTCTTAATAAAGAACGGCATCTGTTACAAATTTGTATGCAGATGCCGTTTTCTTTTCTCTGTTGCTGTTATAAACTCTCTGCCAAATAAAAATTGAAATCAGTTTTCAGTTTGCTGAATTGGCGCTCTACAATTTCCATATCCTTCTGCATCTTTTTTAATTTCTTCTGCAGGTCTTTCAGCATGTTTCCGTCTTCGTGTGCTTCTTTCGCCAGTAAATGATCCAGTTCCTGGATATCCTGGCGCAGCATATTCACCGTGTCATCTTCGGCTACAAATTTGTTTTGAAAATATTCGGCACGTTCAAGGAACTGCTCATCAGTATCATGTTGCAATACCTGCGACAAGCGATTCTTTAAATGGTTATTCTCCTGCTGGATAAAATGCAGGTAACGTTTCCACGTATCAGTTTCGTGACGGTATTGTAAAAATTTTTTATTAAGCGACATAACGAATGTGATCATTGTATTTCGGTGTGAACAAATGAGTCTCACTTATGGGCAAAACTATATTTTGCATGAGTGGTTGTAAAGAACTGCCATCAATTCTGCTGCTGATACCTGTCATATACATGATTTTGGTCAGTGGCATGATACCGGTGTTGCGCCCGCACCTGCCATTACAGGGCTGATGAAAGGAATACCCAGGTTCATTCCACGCAGGATCAACAACACAGCCATCGCCGTCATAAGATAGGGAACGGCCTTCCGGATCGTTGAACGTACAGAAAACGAAAGACGATGCCCAACAATGGTTAACAACATCATCATGGGTAAAGTGCCGGCACCAAAAGCAGTCATAAACAACACACTGTTTTGTACTTCGTGAAAGTTTAACGAAGCTGCAAGGGCCACATACACCATGCCACACGGGAGTAATCCATTAATCATTCCAAACAACAGGAACATTTCTTTCTTATCTGTATGCAATAAACGGATCATGAGTTGCTGCACAGCTGTATGCAGTTTGCTGATCCATTTGGGTTGCCATGTTTTACGCAGTACATAGTAATGAATAATAAATGCAAGGATCACTGCACCGGTGATGATGGATAACCATTGTTGCAAACCCGCAATGTAAAAGCCACGACCTGCCAGTCCAAATGCAATACCAAACAAGGCATAGGTAACAATGCGGCCTGTATTATACATCAATGCAGCAAAACGTTGTTGCCAAACAGGTAAGTGCTGCACAGGTAATGCAAGGGCCAGCGGTCCGCACATGCCAATGCAATGCAGGCTGCTGAATGCACCCAGTACCAAACCTCCTGTAATTGCTTCTGTGATCATTTGATAATAATGCGTTGTTCTGTATAATAAGTTTGACCGTTTGCCTGCCACCTGATCTTTGCCAGGTAACCGGCAGCTGCAATTGATTTTGTAGAAATGGATTGTCTGCCTTCTTCATCTACTGCCAACACAAGCTTGCGGTCGTTCTTATCTTCCGAAGGGCAGTACAGCCAGATCGAACCGGTTACTGTTTGCTGTTTCATTTCTTCCGGCAATTGAATGATGAGTTGATCATCTGCCTGTTGAATACGTACAGCCGTACTTAATTGATTGGCTTTGTTGGTGCCATCGATCACTTCCTGGTAAGCCAGCTCTTCTTTGTAATACTCTTTTGTTACCAGTTGGAAATCTGTTTTTACAGCTTTGTATACCATTACAAAAATGAATACTACAAATGCTGAAAATGCGAGTGTAATTTTATGTCCCCAGTTAAATGTCATATCAATTCGGTTTAGTTGTTGCTGTAAATGGGTCCCAGGAAACTTGTTTTTACCACATCAATTTTTTTATCGCCTTCATACAGTCCTACTTTCAAAACTGTTTTTCGTTGGTTGATCCTGTTTTTGGGCAGCGTAATAAAAAATGATCCGGCACCTTGTCCTTCTTTCTGCACAAGAATATTGTTGCCCACCAATTGTACCGTTCCGTTTTCATCTTCCAGCTTAACGGTGAGTGGAATATTTTTTACCGTTTTATTTACCACTTTTACATTGTACAGGTTCGATACACTGTCGGTTCCTTTTTCCTGGAACAATAAACCGGGAGTGCGCATCACAGTGGCGGTAATATCTTTTCTGGTTACAAGTAAAGTGGTTAGCAAACCTGTTAATACGATCAACAAAGCTGTGTACATTTTCATGCGACGGGTATAACGCAGCTTTTCATGATTGGCAATACCATTTTCGCTGGCATAACGTACCAATCCTTTTTCAAAACCAACACTTTCCATCATATGATCACATGCATCAATGCAGGCAGTACAGCCTACACATTCCATTTGTGTACCGTTGCGGATATCAATACCCGTAGGACAAACTTTTACGCATTGAAAACAATCAATACAATCGCCTGCTGTACGTTCTTCTTTTTTATTGAATTTCTTACGCTCTTCACCACGTTTGTAATCGTATGCAACTACCATTGAGTTTTTATCGAGCAATACACCTTGTAAACGTCCGTAAGGACAAACGACAGTGCAAGCCTGTTCCCGGAAAAATGCATATACTGCATAAAATACAAAGGAGAAGACCATGAGCGATGCAATGGTGCCAATGTTTTGCGAGGGCTGTTGTATCATCGCCCACAAATCTTTTACACCAATGATGTAAGCAAGAAAAAAATTTGCGATGATAAATGCCAGTACATAGAACACAATATGCTTGGTAGCTTTTCGTGTTATTTTTTCTGTTGTCCAGGGGCTGGCCGCCAGTAGTTTCTGATGTGCTGCATCTCCTTCAATGAGATATTCAAGTTTACGGAACAGCATTTCCATAAAAATGGTTTGCGGACAAACCCATCCACAGAACAAACGGCCGAATGCTGCGGTAAACAAAATGATGAAC
>CAYMSG010000200.1:0-7137 GCA_964392955.1 uncultured Chitinophagaceae bacterium
GTATAAAATGAATTGGCCTGGGCAGTACATGTAAGCACAAGATCGTTAATGCATACATGGGGCGGGAGTGTGGCCGCATAAAAAATCACATCGGCAACGTCGCCGGCTGAGAGGGGAGTATAGCCTGCATAGACTGATGCTGCTTTGTCTTCATCGCCCTTAAAACGCACCATCGAAAACTCGGTTTCGGCAGCGCCGGGGTGGATGGCGGTTACTTTGATCTTGTGTTGCAGCAGATCGATCCGCATGCCTTTGCTGATGCTGTCAACCGCCGCTTTACTGGCACAATATACATTGCCGTTTTCATACGCTTCTTTACCGGCTGTAGATCCAAGGTTGATCACATGTCCTGCTTTTCGTTTGATCATGTACGGTAGTACGGCCCGGCTTACATACAACAGTCCTTTCAGGTTAGTATCGATCATGATCTCCCAATCGTTTATTTCAGCAACATCGAAATGATCACGGCCCAATGCAAGTCCGGCATTGTTGATGAGTACATCAATTGCCTGCCATTCTTCTGGTAAACTATGGATGGCAGTAAACACTTCATCTTTTTGCTGCACATCAAAGGGCAACAGAAAAATGTTTGCATGGTATTGTTCTGCCAACTGTGTTTTGATTTCCTGCAAACGATCGAGCCGGCGGCCATTTAAAATGATCTTCCAGTTGTTGGCTGCAAATATTTCTGCACAGGCTTTTCCAAAACCTGACGTGGCACCGGTAATAAAAACTAGTTTGCTCATGCTGTGAATGTACTGAGAAACTGCATTGAGCGAACGAGCAGGATTGATTTTTTACAGCTTAATATCTTCGATGGTCCGGTTTTGCCGGCTGCGTTCGGCAGCAAAAGCCATGAGATGACTTTCAACCGACACCTCAATGGAAGAACTGAGCAGGTCTTTGTTCTGTTGATACACCGCCTGCACCCAGTCCCTCACCAGGCGATGATCGCCGCCCCCATGCGCATCAGTTTTTAAACTCCAGGATGTTTGCTTGCGGGTTTTAAAATCGGTGAGTACAAAACTTTCCATATCGCCAATAATATCACCCTTCGATCCCATGATGCGTGTTTTTCTTCCTTCGTACGACACATGTGCTTCCATTGAGAAAGCAGCCGTAGTTCCGTTTTCAAACAACATGTTTACGGTAAGATGATCGGGTTGATCATTATCCATCCGGTACACACAACGACCGTAATCACTTGTTTTTAATTGCTCTAAAATGTAGGGCCCTTGATCATCTTCATCTTCGGGCAAATCAAATACATAAGTCCGTTTCCGGTCACGATAATAGATCTGCAAAGCCGAATACGCACAGGTTCCTTCCACTTTACATCCATCTGTACAGCGCTCGGTACTTCCTTCTGGTGCATTGGTATTTTTAAACCAGCGTAGGTTTCCGAAGCAATGCACATCATGCACCGGACTGTTTACCAGCCAGCGGATGATATCTGTATCGTGTGATGATTTTGCAAGAATGATGGGTGCTGCCCGTTTACTGTTACGCCAGTTGCCACGTACATACGAATGGCTCATGTGCACGTACTCGATGGGCTCCATGTGCTGGATGCTGATGATTTCGCCAATCAATCCTGCATCGATCACTTCTTTTAATTCACGGAAATAGGGGGAGTAGCGTAATACATGACACACGCCTACAATGCGCCCGGTTTCTTTTGCTTTCTGCAAAATCTGCCGGCATTCTTCTTCTGTTGGTGCAATCGGTTTTTCCAGCAGCACATCATAACCCGCTTCCAATGCGGCAAGACAGGGCGCTGTATGCAATTGATCAGGCGTAGCAATAATGACTGCGTCTGCCATCTTTTCTTTTGCAAATACTTCTTTCCAGTCTTTAAAACAATGATTGGCTGGTATGCTGTGTAATTTTGCAGTTCGTTTCCTGCGTTCAGGATTACTATCGGCCACTGCTACGACCTGTAATTCATCTTCATTCTTAATGGCATAATCGGCATAAATACTTCCACGGTGTCCGGCACCAATTAAAACAGCGGTCACCGGTTTTTCTATTTTCTTGTGTAAGGGATTGTAAAAAACATCATCCTGTAAACCAAACAAACCCGCTACCTCATTCCAGCCAAGTGTGGCAAGGTTGGTAAACGATTCAATATGACGTAATAATTTTCTTGATGCAATAAATTGACGTAACGACATAGCTTACACGATTCTCCGGTTAAACGAATAATTCCTTTTCAGCCATTTGCTGATTTGTTAGGAGACGAATTATACAACAGACTGGTGGCATGTGTGCAACATCTATTTGCAATACCATTCTGCAGATTAAAGTTAACGGAAGAATTTTTTTAATCGAGCAATACAATGAGAATATCCATCACATTTGTTTGTGTGGCACCGGTTTTTAATAATCCATTTTGTTTTTCAAAGAATGGATACGCATTGTTCTGCTCAATTGCATCGTCCAGCATGTTCTTGTTCTGTTCAATAGCTGCCGCCAGCGCAGCATCTGCAAATGCACCGGCAGCATCGGTAGGGCCATCGGTACCATCGGTGCCTGCAGCGAGTAATGTAATCTTATCTGAAGCTGTTATATATTGCAATGCGCACAAGGCAAGATGTTGATTACGACCCCCTTTTCCTTTACCTGTAACCGTTACGGTTGTTTCACCTCCGTATAAAAAACAGGCCGGTCGTGTACCGTTGTATTGTTTCGCTTGCTGTACAATTGCTGCGGCCGTTTCAGCTGCATCGCCGGTAAGCAGTTCCTGTTGCAACAGTACAGAATAACCTAATTCCTTAGCTTTTTCAGCAGCAGCACTCAATGCGATGTTATTACTGCCGATGATCTGGTTCTGCACCTGTTGTAAGATCGGATCATTTGGTTTGATTGTTTCAGCAACTGTTCCGTTCAGCCCGTTTTTCAAATGATTGATTACGGTGGCGGGTAAACGATCTTGCAGTTGATATTTTTCAACAATGGCCCACGCATCTGCAAAGGTTGAAGGATCGGCAGTAGTAGGTCCGCTGGCAATGGTTTCCAGGTTATCGCCCGGCACATCAGATATAATGAGTGTAAACCAGTTGGAATTTGGCGCATAACGTAACAATTGTCCGCCTTTGATGGACGATAGATGACGGCGGATACAATTCATTTCATCAATCGATACACCACTATTCAATAATTGCTGAAATGTTTCCTGTACTTCGGTTAATGTACAACTCTTCGGCACATCGGCCCAGAGTGATGATGCGCCGCCGCTGATCAAACAGAGAACTGTGTCGCCAGGCTTTGTTTGCTGCAACAGTTGAATGGTTTGTTGTACAGCTTCCAGGCTTTTTTCATCGGGCACCGGGTGTGCCGCTTCTATGCATTGTATTGTTTTCAACGGCAATGCATGATTGTATTTTGTACTGATAATCCCTGCTTTGATATAACTGCCCAGCATTGTTTCGGTTGTTTGTGCCATGGCTGCTGCTGCCTTGCCTGCACCGATCACTACTACCGATTGCGTGGCGATGTTGAGTTGTTGCGTGCCGATGCGGATACCCGTGGCCGTTACTGCCAGTTGCTGTTGCAGCAATACCGAAGGTTGAACCGCAGCTACAGCTGCTTCGTATATTTTTTTAGCATGGTTGCGTTGTTGCATGGTTGTACGACGATAAGATGGAAGCAAACGTTGGCTGTAACACCTATTTGATCAGGACGAACTGTTATATTCAGCACAAACCTTTTTTTTAAAGATACAGCTTCTCAGGAACGGCATTTGCGGAGTAATTTGTATTCGAAAAACACCAAAACCAGTATCACCAGTATTTCACCTGTAAAATACAACAATCCCCACAATGTAATATTGTTGAAGAACGTATAAACAAGTACTGCTGTAAGTATACAATACATTGCATTTGCCAGTATGATCGCTTTTAAATACGGCCAGTAAACCGGAAGAAACTGAAAACAACAGAACGAATACACAGCGAATGTAACTGCAGTCGCCGCTAATAGAAAAAGTATGTGAGCAGGCATTCCCAAAAAACCGGGACAACCAATTGCGATGCTGAAGAGGATGGAAGCGGTGAGCAATGCACCGATGCTGTCGATGAGAAAGATTTGTTTTGGGTTGTTGGTTATTTGGTTGAGCATGCGGTAGTGATTATTGTGTCAATTTCTAAGCAAAGTCCCCACCCAGCTTAGTGCTGTATTTCATCTGTATCTATTGGGAGACGTTGCTGAGAAATAAGATTTTATTCATCCTGAATAATTCAAGCAGTTTTCAATATCATTTCAAACTCAGTCTCAAATTCTATCTGATTCGTATACCATCTATCGGGAATGGTGCTGAAGTCTATATCTTTTGTCACTAAGCTAAGTCCAACTTTGTATTCTTCAAATTGGAGACAATAAAATTCATTCCCTTTCCAAATGTCTACCATGACACACTCGCTGTTAAATCTATGTATTTCATGCCTGATATTGTGAGTCGTCAACTGAGTAATAGTATAATTCAAAACTTCATTCAGTATCATAAAACTGGTTGTGCATTGTAGCTAACGGTTCACAGCTTTAAGAAGTAAGGGAATTTGGAAAACTTCAGCTCCATTCACTTCTTGCTGATTAATAAAGATAATTGGTTCAGCATTTGTTCGTCAGCCCTTATTTTTTAAAGCTGATGTTGTGTGCTGTACATTCTTTCAAGCTTTCTGCCTTTCACCTTGATTTGTCCACCAAACCAAATTCCTACAATAAAAGCTGGAATTGCTCCGAAGATAGTCACCCAGAAAAGTGGCTTGAAAATGTAATCTTCAAAAGGGTTGTCATTCGTGCCAATGTTGTCGATGCCTTCCTGGATGAAGCCAGTCAAACAAGCAAGAAAGGCTGTTGTCAGCAATACAGCCATACCACATAAAAAGCCGACCAAAACGAAATGCCTGTTTCTAATCAAAATTGCCTTACCTGCAAGCTGTCCGTAAAATTGTCCGCATAATAGCATAATGATTGCCCCGATGAAGATGTTCAACTTATAGTCTATCTCAGTAAACCAAAAGAACGCCTTAAAAAAACCTTTGTCCGATGAAATCATTGCAGTCATTATCAGTTGAGCAATCAATAGCCCAAGTCCAACGGATATGAGTCCTTGTTTGCTGCCAATTCTCTTTGCGTCTCTTTCAGTCATCTTTGTTTTTGAGAGTTCTCAACGTATAGCACACAACACGTAAATACATGCTATAAGACGCTATTCTCTCAAAAAAATAGCCATTGGAAATGAATGAATTAGTGTTATACAATTTACATTGTTGTTAGTACAATCCACCCTCATCGTATCAACACCACCGTTCCTTTCTTCAATATTCGTCGTCCCAGAAAATCAATGCCACTCACCATCCAGGCGTAGGTGCCGGGGTCTTGCTGAATATTTTTAAATGTACCATCCCATCCGTTCTCTAAGGAAGTGGTAGCAAATATTTCCTGTCCCCAGCGGTTGAACACACGGAAATAATCAAACTGTGCAATGCCTACGGCGAAGGGTCGGAGTACATCGTTGAGTCCATTGCCATCGGGTGTAAAACCGGTGGGTACAAAAATATCCGGCGCTGTTTTAAAAATGCGGATGTTGATGGTATCAAATGCAAAACATCCTTCCGGTGTTTCTGCACGCATAATGTAGCTGAAGTTCTCCCGTGATGCATCAAACACAGCAATGGGATTCGCAATGCCGATATTGTTCAGAAAATCAGGTGGTGTCCATTGATAAATGGTGCCGCCGCTTCCGTTTAATTGCAACGGCTGGCCTACTACCACCAATGTGTCGTTTCCTGCAAAAGCCGGCACCGGTGGTACTACACGTACCAGCACGGTATCAAATACCGGTTTGGGGCATCCTAAACTTGAGGTGCCACGCAGAATATAACTGGTATTGGTTAACGGGAAAGCCGTTGTAACTGCATTTGTTGGCGAACCCAAGGTAGCTGCCGGCGACCATAACCAATTCTCTGCGTCACCATTGGCGGTAAGTACAGTGGTATCACCAAAACAAATGGCATCATCCGGTCCTGCATTCACCAATGGATAGGGAACCGTATTTACAGTAACTGTTCTTGTTTGATTACATTTTCCAATGGTTGATACAACGGTAAACACAGTTGATGGATCGGCAGGATAAGCCACTGCATCACGCACATTCGGATTCGAAAATAAATTGGGCGGACTCCATGCATATTGCAAACCATCGGTACTTGGTTTCAACACAACGGAATCGCCACGGCAAATGGTTGTATCGTTCGGTGCCTGCAGCGTTACAAAATCAACCACATTCACCAACACCGAATCGGTATTAAAACAACCCGGTGCCAATGTAACGGTTACATAATATTTGGTGGGCACATCGGGGCTTACTAACGGATTGCCAATTGTTTGATTGCTGATGTTATAAGCAGGCGACCATTGGAATGTTCCCTGCCCCACTGCATTTAACTGCAGCGTATCAATGGAGCAGATCAATGTATCATTCGTTAACTGCAGCGATGGTTTATCTGAAATTACAATGGGTCTGGTAATAGTGTCAAGACAGCCTTTGTTGCTGCCTGTTATCAACTGCACTGTATAAGTTCCGTTTGCCGGATAGGTGTATTGTGGATTTCGCAAGCGGGATGTATCGGCCGTGGTGGCCGGGTTACCAAAATTCCATTTCCAACTGTTGGGGAAACCATAGTTGGATGTTGTTTGATCTGTGAATTGAATCGGCACATCTTTACAGCCATCGTACAAATCGAAAGCAGGAAAGAAACCGGGGTATACATAAATATCGGAGTATGATGTGTCGGTACATATTTCACCACGGTTCACAATCAGCATCACTTTATACACTCCCGTATCGGCATAAGTAAAGCTGGGGGTTCTTTGTGTTGAAGTGTCGACTGTGGAGGAGGGAACACCAAAATCCCAATACCAACTCCTGATTTCACTGCTTGGAGTAAGGTTGCTGAAAGTTTGTGTAAAGCCATCGCAACTTCGGTTTTCCAATGGAAGTTCTGCATCCGCAAAATCACAATCAGAAATCCGAATGGTAAAATCTTTGCGGTGAGTTGAGATGGCAACACCTCTGCGCCATTCGGTGATGCAAACATTTACAACAAAGAACGATGCACCGCTTGGGTTTACAAC
>CAYMSG010000201.1:0-7075 GCA_964392955.1 uncultured Chitinophagaceae bacterium
AAACACTAGCAGTAATTTTATGAGAACATACGTAGCAGAGATAATTCCAAAAATTCAAAGGTTTTCACAAAAACTTGATAACCTAACTATGTTGATAAATCAACATTGGGTAGTTCTAGACGAATTGAAACAATCAAAAACCGTTTATATTTTCAGAAATAATGGCGAACTCTTAATAGCAATTAACGGTAAAGTTGACAAAGCGAAATGGGAATATTTAGGACAGAACTCTATTCTGATTGATTTAAAAGAGGAATCATATCTGTTTAGACACGGTTTCTTTGACGAAAATGTATTAGCACTAAAGGTGGACAGCAAAGAAGAATATGCAGTTTTCATCAATGAAAGTAAATATCATGGGGAATTAAACTCTATTTCAGCAGTAATCAATTTCTTAAATCAGAACTACCTAATAAATCCAGCAATAACAAATAAGCAAATAGGGCAAAATACTCAATCAATGACAAATATTTCTTTCATTAGAAAGGGATATACGTTTAAAATGGGTTCTTTTAAAGAGTACACAGTGCGACTTTCAAGCGGACAATTCTTGAATATTTATCAGAAGCAATCAAACGGCAAATACTTCATTTATGATAAAAATGAAATACTGCTATTCCCAAACAAAGAAACCTGCATTAAATACATTGAAGGACAAATAAGATGAACATAAAAACAACTTACACTGTTCTTGCACTTGTTGGTATGCTAAAGAATAAATCACGCCGCCCTTGCTGTGCGTTTTCACCAGCAAGGGATTTCGAAAAAGAATAAGCAGAGAAAAAAAATTCTACGCCGTTGTTGGTCGCCGACCAATCAACAAGTAACCAGGTTATCGTTGCGAATTCAAAATACCAATCTTACCTACGGCACGAACAAAACCCGAATACAGCTGAACACCTCATTTCATAATTCTGTTTTTTATTATCTTTAGCATCGAACTACATCAACAACCATGAAACCAGCAACTATTGTAACAACAAGTTTTATCTGCAGCATGTTACTGCCATTTATTGGTGCTTACCTGAAAATAACACATGCTGCCAATGCCGACACGTTTTTACTGATCGGCGTAATTACCGTTCTCATTTTTATTGCATCCGCCATTTATGAAGTAAGGACTTCCGCAAAAATTTCATCTGCAGAAAAAAACCTGTGGACGTTTGCCTTTATCTTTTTTGGCAGCATTACAGGGCTTGTTTATTTCCTGGCGAGAAAAAGAATTGCATAAACCGCCTGATCTTCCTGCTGCAGTACCGGGGTTGTAAAAAGTTTTATCTTCAGGCCCAATCACGTTCCGTTTGCATGAACTTAACCCTTAGCATCACTCAAAAAATCGTTCTGGCTGTTTTTTGTTTTGGCATTGCCATTGTTGGCTTTATGCTCAAGCTCCCATCAATGTTCCGGGGAATGGATAAAGAAATGCACGCAGCGTTTTACTTTGCTGCAGCTGCTTTCTTAAATATTCTGTTTGCCAAACGCAATCTGTTGATCCATGTATTCATCTTCGGTTTTCTGTATGCGTTTGGTTATGCCATTGAACGGGCGCAGGAGTATTCCAACAAATTTTTCCGCAGCCGTATTCACGGCCGTTTTGATCCGGAAGATGTAGCGGCCAATCTGCAGGGGTTGATTTACTTTTCGGTTGTGTGGGTAATCGTTGTCGCCATTAGCTATCTGTTTAAGAAGCAGGCAAACAGCACAGTCAGTTCAACTTAACGTAACAGACTCACCGCTTTCAATCGTCCAAACGTTGCAGCCGTTGCTTTGATTCGGTTTTTATTAAAACACAACTGTGCTTTACCGGTAGAAGAAACACCGTTGATACCCGACAAACCCTGGATCACCCATTTGCGGTTTTGCTTATTTCGCAGGTGCCAGTTATCTTTTTGAATAATGCCACCGGGAAAAATGTATTGATCGGCTTCTTTGATGAGATGATAACTGTGCGGATAGTCGGTAATGCTTTCGGCCCAACTGTACATGGGTTGCAGGTTGGGCGCAGTAGCCGGATCGATCACATAGTAACGCAACTCATCTCCGTCCTTAACCTGCAGCAACGCAGCTACGTGATAATTCCAGTACTGTTTCAGTCCGCCAATATGATTGTGCAGGAAAGCACCGCTGAACACCCAGCTTTTGTAATTGGGAATACCCCATGCATCCAGCAACAAACAAACGGCATCAGCTCTTGCTTCACAATTGTTGTGTACATCGTGCCATTTGAATAAGGGACAGGTATGAAAAAAGGAAAACAGTGTTTCGGCTTCTGTGAGTGTAACAGACTGATCCGGATGAGTGAGATCAGATAACACATAATCAAACAATGTAGGAACAATCAATTCATCCATTTGAATGAAGGTAAACTATTCAACCAGGATTTTACGATATGCTTCATAGACTGGCTGTTTACAAGCGCAACAATCCAACTTTGTACAACGTGCTGATGGGTTTATTATCCCAGAACAATTCAAAATCATCGAAGCCCTGTTGTTCGTAATCGTTTTTGATTTCCTGCAGCGTCATCAGTTTTTCGTTGTCAACCCTAAGCTTTGGTAACAGTTGCAGCAGCCACTCCCCTTTTTCTTTATCGGTATTGATGGTCACGTTTTCCTTCTTTGTAGCAAATGTGATCTGCAGCACTTCCCAACTGCTTCCTTTTTTTGATTTCGTGATCAGCTCCGTTTTCAACACATGACCAAGAAATACAATTTTAGCAGACGGTTTAAACAACGGCACTTCTTCATCACGCAGGATATTCAGAATATAATCGGGTGCAATTGTTGTTTTCGGCACTTTTACGTCAAACCATTTGTGCAAGGGATCATCGAGGCACAGGCCCTGCATATAGTTGAATAACGATTTTTTTAACCCAAAGCTGAAGCTTTCATGATCAGCACCTGTTTCATCTACATGCTCCACGTCATTATCGGCAAATAAAACAGCCACTTCTTTTGCACGCTTCACTTTGAACTTTTCGGGATTCATTCCAACGGGGCTGTGTGCCGTCATGGCAAACTGATGCCAGAAGGCTGATTGCAGCACACCTGTTTTAAACAATTGCCGCACCATCTCCAATGAATCGATTGTTTCCTGTGCCGTTTGTGTGGGAAAACCATACATCAGGTACGCATGTACCATAATGCCGGCTTCAGTAAAATGTTTGTTCACCATGGCCACCTGCGCCACGGTTACTCCTTTTTGGATGAGCTGCAGCAACCGATCGCTGGCAACTTCCAGTCCACCACTTACGGCAATACATCCACTTGCACGCAGCAGCAAACAAAGATCACGGGTAAAACTTTTTTCAAACCGTACATTCGTCCACCAGCTCACCACTACTTTCCGTTTGATGATCTCCAGTGCCAACGCCCGCATCAGTGCCGGTGGTGGTGCTTCATCTACAAAATGGAATCCGTTGTTGCCAGTTTGGGCAATGATGGTTTCCATCCGGTCAACCAACAATTTGGCAGCAACAGGTTCGTACAGTTTGATATAGTCGAGTGAAATATCGCAGAAAGTGCATTTGCCCCAATAGCAACCATGCGCCATCGTTAGTTTGTTCCAGCGCCCATCGCTCCACAGGCTGTGCATGGGATTTACTACTTCAATTACAGAAATATAATCGTGCAGTAACAGATCCGAATAATCGGGCGTGCCAACTTCAGTTTGCTTATAATCCTTGCAGGAACTGTTGTTGATATACGTTACGTTTCCATCCTGCAACAGGAATGTACGCTTCAATTGAGATGCATCAATTTCTCCTGCAATGAATTTCAACAGTTGTTCGATGGGTGCTTCCCCATCATCGAGTGTTATAAAATCGAAGAACTCAAATACACGTACATCTTTCAACGAACGCAGTTCTGTATTGGGAAATCCGCCACCCATGGTCACCTTAATATGAGGATGGTTTGCCTTGATCCATTGTGCACACCGAAACGCAGCATAGAGATTACCGGGAAAGGGAACAGAAACCGCAACAAAAATTGGTTTAACCTGTTCAATATGTTGTTGCAAACGCTCAATTAGTAATTCATCAACAAGCGTTAAAGGCTTTTGCAGCTCTTCATACAATTCATCAAAACTGTTGGCACTGCGGCCCAGCCGTTCTGCATAGCGACTGAAACCAAAATGTTCATCGATACATTCTTTGATGAGATCGGCAATGTCTTCAAGGTATAAAGTGGCAACATGTTTGGCTTTATCCTGCAAGCCCATTGTTCCAAATGCCCAATGAAAATCGCTCAGCTCATTGAAGCGATCCGCTTCCGGTAAAAAATTACGGGATGCGATGAGATGGGCAATGGTTGGATTTTTCCCCTGCAGAAACAACACCACCTCATCAATGCTGCTGATGTAATCGTGCTGCAGTGCAAGGATGCGTTGTGCATTCGCTGAATATGACGCATCGGTTGGAATACGTGAAAACAATTCCGTTAATCCTTTCTTCGAAAACAGTTCCAGGATTACTTCAATCCCCAAATCGCTTTGAAATGATGTAATTCCTTTTGTGTTCAGAAATCCTTTTAAGTAAGCCGTGGCAGGGTACGGCGTATTCAGCTGCGTAAACGGAGGAGTAAATAAAAAAACGGTTGCGCTCAAATGAGTTTGATTGAACTGCAAAACTATCTATAAATGTTGAATGCTCATGATTTCCAACTGGCCAGCAATTGTCTTGCTTCTGCTTTAATGGTTGGATCATCGGCCGCTGTATTGGGTAACCGCAGCATGTAGTTCAGCGTTTCGATGGCTTTGGTTCGTTTATTATTCCGATGATAGGCTTTCGCCAGTTCCAGGTAATTCAATACAAATTCGGGGCTGAGCGTTTTTACTTTTTCGTAATAGTGAATGGCCGAATCAAGCGAATTTTTTTGCAGCCCTCCAAAGAATACTTTTACAGCTGCTTTTTCAACAGCGTTGAGGTTACTTACTTCGTAATGCCAGCGGGCAATTACAAAAATTGCTTTGAAATTGGCGGGGTTATGAATGACAGCCCTGTCGGCGTAGGTTTTGATCTCACGCACATATTCTACTTTTTCTTTTCCACTTTTCAATAACGACATCCGTGCATAGGCCAACGACATCACCACATTGGCATCACTGTCTTTTGGATTGATACGCAAGGCACGCTCTGCATAGATCTTGGCCGCTTTGTAAAAATCCATTTGCTTTTCTTTGGTTGTCTGCCTGCGTCCGATACGGCTGGCCAGTTCGCTGCAATGCACTAATGCACGAAGATGTTGCGGCTGCTGTTTGATCACTTCTTTGAACTTCTGATACGCTTCTTCTTCTTTCAGCTGGGCTTCGAGCAACTCTGCCTGTTTCATTAATTCCTCAACCGACTGTGCAGTGGACGTTGCCAGCGAAACAAATGCCAAGAAAGCAATAAATAAAATTTTCTTCATGTGACCGGGTTAAAATGTTTTGTGCATGGTTATGCCGGTTTTACCCTTAAAGTTTTCAATGGGCGGCGAACATTTATCAATATCGAGCTTTATTTCGGTAATCACAGGAAAACGTTTCTTAATCGTATCACAAATATCTTCCGCCACCGCTTCTAAGAGACTGCTCCGCTGCATCATTCGTTGCTTTACAATCTCAAACAACAGCACATAGTTAATTGTTTGCTCAATGGAATTGATGCGGCCGCCGGGCTGATACCACACTGATAAGTTTACTTCAAACGGACCACCCGTTTTTTCTTCGCCGGGGTACAAACCATGATGTGCATGAAATACCAGCTCTTTTAAATGAACAGCTATCATGTACCGAAAATAAAAAAGTCCCGCAAATACTGCGGGACTATCTTTTAAGGTTGCCAACCTTACAACGGTTATTACAATTCGTAAACGTTTCAACCAAAGGTTGGCAACCTTGTGTAATCTTTGATTATACTACTCCTTTTGCTGATAAATAACGTTCGGCATCCAATGCTGCCATGCAACCACTGCCTGCTGCAGTAACGGCCTGGCGGTAAATTTTATCCTGTACATCACCTCCTGCAAACACACCTTCCACATTGGTCTTTGATGTGCCGGGTATTGTTTTGATGTAACCGGCTTCATCCATGTCAATAAATTCTTTGAAGATGGCTGAGTTCGGTTCGTGTCCGATCGCCACAAAAAATCCCTGCACAGGAATCACGTACTCTTCGTTGGTCTTGTTGTTCCGCACTTTCATGCCATCCACTTTGTTTTCGCCAAGTATTTCAACCGTATCGGTATTCCAGTAAATTTTGATGTTGGGTGTGTTCATAACACGATCCTGCATCACTTTACTGGCTCGCATAAAATCTTTGCGGATGAGCATGTGAACAGTAGAGCAGAGTTTGCTTAAGTACAATGCTTCTTCCGCTGCTGTATCGCCCGCACCAACAATCGCTACTTCTTTTCCACGGAAGAAAAATCCATCGCACACAGCACATGCACTTACACCATAGCCATTCAAGCGTTGTTCGCTTTCAAGACCAAGCCATTTGGCACTGGCACCGGTACAGATAATTACGCTATCGGCTTCAATGAGTTTTTCATCATCAATCCATACTTTATGTGGAGTTGAGCTAAAATCAACTTTTGTGGCCAATCCATAACGGATGTCGGCTCCCATACGTGCTGCCTGCTTTTCGAAATCCACCATCATTTCAGGCCCCTGCACACCATCAGCATAGCCGGGATAATTCTCTACTTCTGTAGTAATGGTCAACTGTCCGCCGGGCTGAATTCCCTGGTATAATACGGGTTTCATGTTTGCTCTGGCTGCATAAATAGCGGCGGTATAACCAGCCGGACCTGATCCAATGATCAAACAATGTACTTTTTCTGCTGCTTCCATATTCGTCTTTTCTAAATTTTTAAGTCGACAAATTTAGTCTTATCTCTCCATTCGAAATGTAACCTGCGTTACATCTGGTTTGCTTGTGGATAATTAACGGGGAATAATAACCGTAGTAAACTGGTTGGCATAGCCTCCAAAATAGCCGAGGGCTCCGTTGCTGATATTACCGAGAATTTTTGTGGGAGTTGAAAAAGGGTTGCCAATACTCTGGTAACTGAATTCTACAGTTCGCCAGAAA
>CAYMSG010000202.1:0-5116 GCA_964392955.1 uncultured Chitinophagaceae bacterium
TCCAGTTCAATTAATGGTGAAAAGCTGATGAGTTGGTCACGGAGCTCTTTCAATACAACCGAAAACCCGCCACGTATATTATGTAGTGCTGTTCTTTGTGATGCGTCTGTATTGCTGGCAATGAGATCGGCTACGGCTTCAGCTTGTGTAAGATCAAGCTTCCCTTTCAAAAACGCACGCTGTGTAAATTCACCGGGCTTCGCCAAACGTGCCCCATATTTTACAAGTGTGTTGATGACCTGCTCCTGTATAAACGGGGAACCATGACAGGAAATTTCAATTACATCTTCCCCGGTATAACTTTTCGGATTTTTAAATAATGAAACAACTACTTCATCCAGCACACGATCTCCGTCTTTCAACAATCCTACATGTATAGTATGTGATTTTTGTGCTGCCAGATCTTTTGATGGAAAGAGGTTGTTTACAATCTCAATTGTTTTGGGACCGCTTAACCGGATCACACCAATAGCACCAACACCGTGCGGCGTTGCCAATGCAACGATCGTATTATCCCAGCCAACTAATTTTCCAAGCATAGTGCAAAAATAGTCCGATGAGAGAGAATAGCCACATCCCTAATTTGCTTTATCCTGTAACAGCACATATTTTTTAATGCCGGTGATGGTCATTTCATCCAATACATCCACGATTTCTTTATAATTGGTTTGTTCCGTTGGTTGAATGAGTACGGTGTATTGGTCATCAGATCCTAATTGTTCGATAATGCGTTTATGTTTATCAAGCAGGTGTTTCCGTAGCAGCTGCTGCTCATACAAATGTGTGCTGCCCTTTGCCAATACATGCGTTTCATTTCCTTCGAGATAATCAATGCGGCCGTTTGCCAGCATTGTTAGTGTAATGGTGGCAGACAAAGGCGACTGCACTCCTTCTCCTTCATCGGGCACATGCAGGCCAAATGCTTTGGGCTCAAGTAACGAAGATGTAAATACAAAAAAAGTGATCAGCAAAAAGCCGAGATCAACCATTGGTGCAAAGTCGATTCGAAGATTGTGTTTGCCGGATGCGTTTTCAATTGCAGACATAAGCGTTGTTTTCTACTGAGATGAGAACAGTAACAAAATCCATAACAATATCTTATTTCCAGTGAGACGACAGCGTCAGACTGAAAACAAAAATCCCCATCGGAAAAACCGATGGGGAACTTGCTTGTATATTCCTTCTTGAAAAGGTCTTAGGGTTGTTCGTCTGGCAGACGGAACGTAATTTTTTGACGACGCCATGCTTTTACCTGGCGGCCGTTTTGAATAGCAGGAATCCATTTGGGTCCTTTGCGGATTGCATCTGTTGCAATACGTGCGAGAACTGAACCTTTCATAGTTAATGCTTCTACATTACTTACGTTACCTTCTCTGTCCACGATGAACTGCACCTCACATGTACCTGCCTGACCATCATCAACGAGATCGTCAATGTTTTTCTCAACGGCACGTTGTACATATTGATTCCATTTACCTTCACCACCAGGGAACTGAGCTTCCACTTCCACTTTAGTAAATACCTGGTTGGGATCTTCTTTCGGAGCTTCCACTACTTTTGTTTCTTCTTCCACTTTGGGAGGATTCACAATTTCGGGATCCTTGATACCTTCCTGGTCAATTTTACCAACGTTGGTAATTTCTTCCTGTTCCTTCACTTCGTTTTTCTCTTCGAATTTTTCGTCTTCTACGATCTTCGGAGGAGTAAACTTGGTGATCTCAATTTTTGGTGGCTCCTGCTTGGGAGGTGGCGGGGGAGGTGGCTCAATTTTTTGAGGTTCCTCCTGCTTGATTTCAGCAAGGGTAACATCGGTTACCTTCACCTTTGTTTTATTATCGTTTCCTACACTGCGGCCGATAATAACGCTGATGAAAATCAACAGCGCAGCCCCGGCAGTGATCAACAACGCTGTTGTTAAACGGCGACGATAATTTTTGCGGAGTTCATAAGCACCGTATTCCTTATTCCTGCCATCGAACAGGATATCCAGAAAATCGGCACTTAATATTTTATTTACTTCCATAATGAATGATTGTGTTTTGAATTAGATGCAAACCGCTTTATTTTCCATACGCTGTTATTGACCGGCCGGTGCTGTACCTGCTTCAGTAACTTTAATGAGATCTTTCTCACCCTCAGCTATTTCAACAATTGCGTATTTTTTAATTTCAAGAATCTGCATTTCATCCAGCATATCCACCACGTTTTTATAATTGGCCTCTTCGCTGGGTTTAATAATTACCACAAAATCTTTTTCAGGCGTATTCGCCTTTTTTTGCAGCAATTGGGTGCGGATTTCCTTAAAGTTGGATGACTTAAAGTTTGATCCGTCTGCTTCCAGCTGTCCGGCATAGTAATACACAAAGTTATTTTTGCTGAGTAACACGGTGAAAGCACCAGAGGCTTTCGCTTGCGTTAACTCTTCATCTTTGGCACTATCATCCGGTACATTCAGCTTAAACGCCTTTGGAGTACTCATGGTTGACGTGAATACGAAAAAGGTAATCAGCAGAAAACCAAGATCCACCATCGGTGTCATGTCCACCTTCGTGTCTTTACGGGTTTGCTTTTTGACCCCCGGGCCTTTCTTATGACCCCCACTATCCGGTGCTGATACATCTGCTCCCATAGTACAGTGATTTTAATTGTTTAAAATTATTTTTCGCTTGCCTGGTTTCTTGTTTTATAAAGAGGCGTACCGGCAGGAACACCTTCCATGGCAGTAACCAGTTTGAATGAAAACACCCCGTTTTTCTTAAATGCAGCTAATACATTCTTGAAATAAGGATACTTTGTAGCGTTATCACCATTCAGCATTACGTTGGCAGGGCGACGACCGCCGGTACCGGTAAGTAACGCATTCAGGTAAACATCCAATTGATTATTGAGTGTATCCTGAACAGGAATTCCCGGTTGTTTGTAGGTTTTAAACTCTTCATCGCTGAAAGCAAGAAAACTTTTAAGCCCTTCAATGGGAACGCCAATACCGCCAAGTGCAAACTTTTTGAAGTTGGCAATTTCGGCAGGAGTTAAGCCCAAACCTTTCTGACGGCTGAGCACCTCTGCAGTGAGCTGTGCTTTTTCCTGTCCATCCTTATCCGAACTGAAGCTGATAAAAACACGTCCATCTTTATCGAATGTTACTTTAAATACATCCTTATCCATAACATTCTCAGAAGAAACTGACTTGGGGTTATCAATCTCCACCACTTCCGGTGGTTTGAATTTTGTAGCCATGATAAAGAACGACAGGATCAGGAAGGCGACGTCCACAAAGGCCGTCATATCCACCCACGTACTTTTTCTGGATATTCTATTGAGTTTTGACATTACTTGATCGTTTAGAAATACAATGATTCAGTTTCAGCTAAATTCCATACAAGGCTTCGGATTATTTTTCCGGCCTGTGGGATTATTTATACTGAGTGGCAAAACTTTGTGTTAATGTAAAGCTGGTTTCATCAATACCATAAGTGATAGAGTCGATCTTTGTAGTAAAGATGTTGTACATAACAAGGGCAAATGATGAAGTAGCAATACCAAGGGCTGTATTATAAAGGGCCTCAGAGATACCAAGTGCCAATGCACCTGCATCACCACCGCCACCTTCAGAACCAAGCGCCGCAAATGAACGGATCATACCTAATACCGTACCTAACAAGGCAACGAGTGTACCAAGTGAAGTGATGGTAGATAAGAACACGAGATTCTTCGAAAGCATTGGCAATTCAAGAGCGGTTGCTTCTTCAACTTCTTTTTGAATAGCTCCTACTTTTTGATCGTGATCCATATCAGTAGCGGTAGCCATTTCACGGTATTTTTTCAAACCGGCTTTCATTACATTGGCAACAGAACCTTTTTGCTTATCGCACTCAGCCAATGCCGCATCAACGTTTTTGTTAGCAAGATGATATTGAACTTTGCGGATAAAATCAGTTACGTTACCTGCGCCCATTGCTTTGTTGATGGTCAGGAAACGCTCAATAGAAAATACAAGTACCATTAAGAAAAGACCGATCAGGAAAGGTACAATGATACCACCCTCATAAATTGCGTTTAATGCTCCTTTTGGATGCTTGTGTTTTGGCCAGAACCAACCTTCGGTAGCCGGCTGTTCAAAACCACTCGGATTTCCTAAAATAAAACGCCAGATTGCGTAACCGGCAAGGATACAAACGATGGGTGCGATCCATGAAATAATGTTGCTGCTCTGCTTTGCTTGACCTGAAGTTGCAGCCTTTGCTGCCGTTGGTTTAGTTTCAGCCATGACAATTGATTTTTTGGTTTTTAATTAAGTAAGTTTTTAAATCTTTAATAGTGGTACAATTCTATGAAATTTTCCTTTTCAAAAAATCAAACCATTTCCCTCATTCAGGGTGGCACAAGTTAGGGAAATATTTATTTTCACCAACTCTCAGCCATTTTAATTTTTTCTTTTCTCTATCAATCGATTGCGCCATTTATCACAATTCGCCGTTTGTCCTTAACTTTTTCCATTCGTTGCTTGTATAGCTTGGGATTCGGTTATTCCGATTATCTTCAAGCGATTTTTTAAACCCCATAAAAAGTATGATGAAAAATGTAAAATTGTTCTGCCTGCTCGTTTTCCTGAGTGGCGCTTTAACTACTGTGGCACAAAACAGGCCTGGCAACCCGCCAACCGGTAATGGCACGCAACCACCAACCGGCATGCCAACCGCTGCGCAACGTCCAGCTACAGGGCCCAAACCTTACAAAGAGGTGATTACCGACAAAGCCAAAACCGACGAAGGTCTGTTTAAAGTACACATGGTTGACGACAAATGGTATTTTGAACTGCCAGATTCACTGCTTGGCCGTGACATCCTGATCGTAACCCGTATTTCAAAATCGGCCAGCGGCCTCAGCAACGGCTTTTCTGGTTATGCAGGCGATATTATCAATAACAATGTGATCCGTTTTGAAAAAGGACCTGCGAATAAAGTGTTCCTGCGTCGTGTTTCTTTCGATCAGCGTGGTACCGATGCCAACGGCATGTACAACGCCGTGGTGAATTCAAACATCCAGCCGATCATGCAGTCATTTGCAGTGAGTGCATACGGCAGAGATTCTGTTAGCAACACACGTTCGACCGTAA
>CAYMSG010000202.1:5126-7058 GCA_964392955.1 uncultured Chitinophagaceae bacterium
TGATATGACCGATTATATTGGCGGCGATAACGATGTGTTGTTTTTCAATACAGGTTCCAAAGCAAGTCTTCAATTAGGGGCTATTCAAGCCGACAAGTCTTATACTGTTGGCGTTAAATCGTACCCGATCAATATTGAAATTAAAACAGTAAAAACCTACGGTCGTGGTGCAGCCACTCCCGGCGCTCAGTCAAATCCGTTTGCTGCAGCTGCCCGCAGTGCCAACTATACATTGGAATTAAACAGTTCCATGTTGCTGTTGCCCAAAACACCTGCCAAGCCACGTTACTTCGATCCACGTGTTGGGTATTTTACAAGACGCTACACTGACTTCGATGCAAACCCACAAGGTGTAAAAGAAATTCAAATGGCGGTTCGTTGGAAACTCGAACCAAAAGATGAAGACATTGAAAAATACAAGCGTGGCGAACTGGTTGAACCAAAAAATCCCATCATCTATTACATCGATCCTGCCACACCAAAAAAATGGGTGAAGTATTTGATCGATGGGGTGAATGATTGGCAGGCTGCGTTTGAAAAAGCTGGATTCAAAAATGCCATCATGGGCAAAATGGCTCCTACAAAACAGGAAGACAGCACCTGGAGTTTAGAAGATGCACGTTTCAGCGCTATCGTGTACAAGCCAAGTGAAGTGGCCAATGCAAGCGGACCAAACGTACATGATCCCCGCAGCGGTCAAATTCTGGAAAGCCATATCAACTGGTATCACAATGTAATGAGCCTGTTGCGTAACTGGTACTTTATCCAAACAGCCGCTGTTGATCCAGGAGCCAGAACAATGGTGTTTGATGATGAATTGATGGGGCAACTGATCCGCTTTGTATCATCACACGAAGTAGGGCATACATTGGGTCTTCGTCATAACTACGGTTCTTCATCAACTGTTCCTGTTGACAGCCTTCGCAACAAAGCATGGGTAGAAGCCAATGGCCACACTCCTTCTATAATGGACTATGCACGTTTTAACTACGTAGCACAACCGGAAGATAATATTTCACGCCTGGGCTTATTCCCACGCATTGGCGATTACGATAAATGGGCGATCGAATGGGGTTACCGCTGGATGCCTGATTACAAAACCGCTGAAGCAGAAGTGCCAGTATTGCAGCAAATGACTACAGAGCGTTTGAAAAACAAACGTCTTTGGTTTGGCACAGAAACAAATCCTGATGATCCTCGTTCACAAAACGAAGACCTTGGTAACGATGCCATGAAAGCAAGTAACTATGGTATCAAAAACCTGCAACGTATTGTACCCAATCTCATCAACTGGACTAAACAACCAAACGAAAGCTATGAAGGTTTGGAAGAAATGTACAACCAGGTGCAATCTCAGTTTGGACGTTACATGGGTCATGTTGCAAAAAACATTGGCGGTATTTATGAAACACCAAAAATGACCGAGCAACAAGGGCCAGTGTATGAGTACACACCAAAAGCAATACAGAAAGATGCAATGAACTTCTTAAGCCAGCAGTTATTTACAACACCAACCTGGCTCATCAACAATGATATCTTCAGCCGCACCGGTATTAATCCGCAAACAGTGATTGCCAACAGACAGGAAGCTGTATTGAACCGCATCATCAGCGGATCAACAATGACCAAATTGTTTGCTGCAGAAGCTGCAATTGGCAACAATGCATACAAAGCAACAGAAGTAATGGACGATCTGCGTCGCTCTATTTTCAGCGAAGTGTACAGCCGTAAAGCAACAGATGTTTATCGCCGCAACCTGCAGAAAATGTTTGTTGAGCGTATCATTTCATTGTTACCGGGTGGCGCTTCTCCGCTCACACTTGGTGGTGGAGGTATTTCGTTCCAGGTATCGCCTTCACTCAATATCAAAAACACAGATGCGTATTCGATCCTGAAAGGAACCTTACGTACACTGCGCAATGATATTAAAGT
>CAYMSG010000203.1:0-7048 GCA_964392955.1 uncultured Chitinophagaceae bacterium
ACTTTCGAGGTGTGAAAACTGGTGCTGGCGGGTTGATGCAAACTTGGTAGAATTATCATCCAGTGAACGCACAATCGCACCATCGGTTTTGCTGCTTATCAATTCAAACAAACCGGGCATTCCGGTTACTGCAATTAATTTTCCGTATTCCATAATTTTTCAATTCAAGGGGTGCAAGTTAACGGATTTCGGTCAACCTCATTTCAATTTCACGGCAAACAAATTGCTGTGCTGAACGATGGGGCAGAAGGAAGATGATGTGTTCAAAATCACTGCCAGGCTGTCGATTTCCTGGCTTTTAGCAAAAAATACGCTTGTTTAACAGGTTTTTTGTAGTACTGTTTATCAAAATCACCCCTGTTTATTCCACAAGGTTTGCCTGAACGGTGAAACTGTTTATATTCGTTCATTACATTAAAAAGCCAAAATCCTCATCTTGAGCTTGCTTCATACACAGGACGTAAATCTTGACCGCATTTCCAACAAACAAGTGGTTTCGTTTATACATGACAACCAGTTGTATAAGTTGCACGACTTTGCAGCGCTGGAATCGTTCTGCCCCAAATCAAATTGTACCAAAGCGTTTTATACTCACCATAAAACATTTCATATTCGGGAAGGAATTGATAAAGTATGGAATGCATACAAAAGTATTCATCCAAAAGAGGCATGGTGCGGCAATATGTTGCAGTTTGGTTTGCAATACTGCCGCAAGAATAATTCGATCTCTTATATTGATGATGAATATGCAGGCGCAAAAGCCGGTCAAATTGTTTTGATTCGAGTAAAAGCGTTGGGTGGTTTGGCAAAAGTGGCCGTGGGCCATGAAATTACTGCAGTGCATGAACAGGAAAAATGCCTGGAAACAAGCTACCTTGTAAAAGGAAAATCGCTGGGCAGTCAACGGATCCAGTTAACCACCTGCAAAGAAGGCTTCACAGAAATTTCGCATCACACCATTTATAAAAGCGGTTCGTGGCTGCGGGATAAATTAATTTATCCGTTCTTTCATACCAAAGCCATCCGTGAATTTCACAATAATATCCGCAGATCATTGGGGCTCGCCTGATGTTTGTTTCCACCCTGTTTTCATTTTTATTCCAAGAAAAGCTTAATGGCTTACAAGAGTCAGGTTGAGCAAGAACGGGTCGATGCAATTGTTTCAGCCGTCAATTACACCGTTTCGGTTAATTTTGACGCTTTATGGAACAGGATTACCACAAGATTATCATTATTACCGCTCCTTCGGGTGCAGGAAAAACATCCATCACCAAACAGTTGATGAAACATTTCCCGCAACTGGCCTTCTCCATTTCAGCAGCTACACGTGCAAAACGCCAACACGAGCAGGATGGCGTGGATTATTACTTCATGAGCATTGAACAGTTTCAGCAAAAAATTCAGGACGATGCATTTATGGAATGGGAAATGGTGTACGAAGGAAATTATTACGGCACACTGAAATCGGAAATGGAACGGATCTGGAGCAACAACCAGGTTCCTGTGCTGGATATTGATGTAAAAGGAGCCATTCATGTACAGGATTTGTACCCCAAACAAATACTCACCATTTTTATTGAACCGCCATCCATCGATGAATTAAAACGCCGGCTGGAAAGCCGTGGTACCGAAACTGCCGATTCCCTGCAGGCACGTATCAACAAAGCAGCATACGAAATATCATTTAAGCATTCGTTTCAGCATGTAATTGTAAACGATGATTTACCAAAAGCGGTGGAAGAAGCCATCCGCATTACCGGTGCATTTCTTGCAACACCATAATGGCATTTGAATTTCCTTTCAAAAACACTATTTTTAAGATTCATGAATTGGTATTTGATTATAGGCGTTGTAACGGCACTGTTGTTTGTTGGCTTTTTTGCCGGACTGCAAACGGCATTTGGTTCATTGAACCGTTTTTCAGTTGAGTTGAAAAAGAAGCAAGGGGTGAACAGCGGCCGCATCATCAGTAATTTTATTGAGAACCAAAGTAAGTTCATCGGTTCGTTGCTGGTGGGTGTTACGTTGGCATTGGTAATTTTTGTACTGCTGGTGAATCGTTTTTTTGATCCGTTATGGGAAAAAATGCCAACGGTTATTCAAAACTCAGCCATCCGTATTGTCATTGAAATTTTGGTAACTACGTTATTGGCCATGCTGGTGCAAACTGTGTTCAAAGCCATCTTCCGTAAACGAAGCAATGCCGTGCTTTCTTTTTTTTCACGAACCACCAGCTTTTTCTATACACTGTTTTCGCCGGTTGCTACGCTGTTTGTTGGACTGGCCGAATGGATCCTGAAATATTTATTTGATGTGCGGGTGAACGATAAAAAAGAAGCGTTTACAAGAGTTGACCTGGAACATTTTATTCAGCAAAGCAAAGATAACAACGAAGAAAGCCAGGACATCAATACAGAGTTGTTTGAAAATGCACTCTCATTACCGGGTGTAAAAGTGCGGGAGTGTTTAATACCACGAAAAGAAATTATAGGCGTGGAAGCAATGGCAACCATTGATGAACTGCGGCAAAAATTTGTTGAAACAAAATTGAGCAAGCTCATTGTGTACGAAGGTAATATCGACAGCATCATTGGTTATGTACACCAGTTGGATATGTTTCGCAAACCAACCGACATCAAATCAATTTTAAAACCTATCCCCGCTGTTCCCGAAAGCATGGGGCTTACCGATCTGATTACACAGTTTACAAAAGAACGTAAAAGTATTGCATGGGTGGTAGATGAATTTGGAGGCACCAGTGGTATTGTAACCATGGAAGATTTGCTGGAAGAAATTTTTGGTGAAATACAGGACGAATATGATACCGAAGAGTTTGTTGAAAAACAACTTGCTGAAAACGAGTTTATTTTCAGCGGCCGTCTTGAACTCGATTATCTTGCCGAAAAATATAATCTTTTCTTTAAGGAAGAGAGCGATGTGGAAACCCTTTCGGGCTATATTGTTGAACACCACGAAACCATTCCCGTTGCAAAAGAACGTATCATAATTGACGATTACGAGTTTGATATCCTGTCTGTAAGCGAAACAAGAATTGAAACGGTAAAAATGAAAATACTGCGGTAAGTAAATTTCTGAACCAGTTACAATTGCCTTATTCCGTTTATGTAATTCCCCCGCATCTGCGAAAACTTTATTTTATCTTTCTTTATTACGTTAACATCAAAACCTTATTTATGAACAAGCGTTTCGTCTTGGCCTTATCAGCAGTTTGTTTGTTACTGGGCACCGAAGTTTCTGCCCAGGCAAAACCCGGAGCACCTGCTCCTGCCGATACCACCAAAAAGGCCCCACCCAAAACCACCGTAGCTGACAAAGTAAAAGCAAGCAAAAAACTGTCAGGGTTGTTTACACTGTACCAGGATACCGTTACAGGTAGTGTACAGATGTATGTCCGCAAAGATCAGTTGAACAAAGATTTTATTTACCAGAGTTTTTCACTGAGTGGTCCTACCGGTTTATTCCTGCATCAGAGCATGCATCGTGCAACACTCGTATTTCAAATGAAAAAAGCATTTGATAAAATTGAGTTCAGCACTGTCAACACCAATTTTTATTACGACAAAAACAATGCAGTAAGCAAGGCTGCCAATGTAGATATAGCCGATGCGGTTTTCTATACTGATAAATTCAGTGTGGAAGATGAGAACGGCTATTTGGTAAACGTTGATCAGTTGTTCCTGAGCGACAAACTTGATCCGGTAAAACCGATCTTGCCACCAACGATTCCTCCCGGTGCTGTTTTTAATTTAGGTGGATACAATGCCTCAAAAAGTAAGTACAGCAACATCCGTTCTTATCCCAACAACAGCGATGTGGTGGTAGACCTGGCATACGACAATCCCATGCCATTTAACCAAGGCGGAAAAGACATTACGGATGCAAGGTTTGTACGCATCAAACTCCAGCATTCGTTTATTGAAATGCCGGTGAATGATTATAAACCACGTTTCGATGACCCACGTGTTGGTTTCTTTACACAGGAAGTGGATGATCTTACATCCAATGAAATTGTGAACTACCGTGATGTGATCAACCGCTGGCATCTCAAGAAAAAAGATCCATCGGCTGCACTGAGTGAGCCCGTTGAGCCCATTACGTTTTGGGTTGAAAATACCACACCGGTTGAGTACCGCAACATTGTGAAAGCTGCCGGCGAACGCTGGAACGAAGCGTTTGAAAAAGCTGGTTTCAAAAATGCAGTGGTAATGAAGATCATGCCCGATGATGCTGATTGGGATCCGGCTGATATCCGTTACAATGTGATCCGTTGGGTATCGTCGCCTTATCCTCCTTACGGAGCTATCGGGCCCAGCTTTGTGAATCCAAAAACCGGGCAAATTCTCGGAAGCGATATTACCATCGAGTGGGCCAGCGGTGCCGAAACTCCTTTTGTAGATGTGATCCAGGATAACAACGCAACTACTGCTAACGATTTACAGCAGCAAATGATGGCCAGCATGCCATCGCACATGCGGAAACATTGGGCTACATGTACAATAGGATCTGAATTGGCAAAACAATACATGGCTGGTTCTACATTGATCACTACTGCCGGTGCTCCTGCAGGTGAAGTACGCAAGGCACACGAGCAGTTTTTGTACTATCTCATTCTGCATGAAATGGGTCATACACTCGGTTTGAACCACAACATGAAAGCCAGCCAGATGTTAAGCCCGACAGAAGTACACAATACGGCTATTACGCAAAAATTAGGATTGCAGGGTTCGGTTATGGATTATCCTTCCATCAACATTCACAGCGATCGCAGCAAGCAAGGTGATTATTATACCATGAAGCCCGGTCCTTATGATCTCTGGGCGATTGAATTTGGCTATCGTGAATTTCCGGCCAGCCAGGAAGCAGCAGAATTGAGAAAAATTCTCAGCCGCAGCCACGAGCCTTATCTCACATTCGGAAACGATGCTGATGATATGCGCAGCCCGGGTAATGGTATCGATCCCCGTGTAATGGTGAACGATATGAGTAACGACATGGTTACGTATGGCGAAGACCGCATCAAATTTGTAAACAGTGCCATGGGTAAACTGGTAAGCAAGTATGCAAAAAGTGATAAGAGCTACCAGGAGATCATGGTTCGTTACAACGTACTGAATGGACAGCGTTTTTCAATGGCCAATGCCATCAGCCGTTATATTGGAGGCGTACAGGTTGACAGAAGTTTTCCCGGACAAAACAATGGCAGCAAGCCATTCGTGATTACGCCGGTTGCGTACCAGAAAAGAGCTATGAACTTCCTGGCAACCTATGTATTTGCACCCAATGCATTCGATGCTGATCAACAGGTGTTGCCTTACTTGCAGGTACAACGCCGTGGCTATAATTTCTTTGGTGCTCCGGAAGATCCCAAGCACACATCGGTTGTACAAAATTTTCAAACAAATATTCTTGCGCAACTGCTGCACCCCACAACCCTGCGTCGTATCAACAACAGTGCGTTGTATGGCAACACCTACAGCGTTGCTGATGTAATGAACGACATTATGAATGCCATCTTCAAAGCAGATGCAGCCGGTGCGGTAAATGTGTACCGTCAAAACCTGCAGAGTGAATTTGTAAAAGGTGCTATCAGCATTGTGGAAGCAAAGGCGGGTTATGATAATCCATCGAAAAGTGCTGCTTACAACACACTTCGAAAAGTAAGAACGATGTTGGGAACGGCTGTATCACCCAACGAGCAGACACGTGCTCACCGCAGTATGCTTATTTTTATGATCGATAAAGCGCTGGCGGTAAAATAAACCAAACCAGCTTTGTTGATAAAAGCGGTCCTTCCGGACCGCTTTTTTTATGCCTGCGTCAAGGTGACCGCCCCTCACTGCAGCGGTCAGGTAAGTGTTGTACGAATAAGGCAGGCAACCTTTATGAACCCTTTTTTGCTCATCCTTTTCGGGTTACATTTGCAACTGAAATCATTAACCGTGGCGGAAACAAAAACAGAACGTCGATCGATCATACAACGCATCCGTGGTGCAAAGGGCGATGAAAAAGCTGAAATGAGTTTTATTGATCACCTGGAAGAACTGCGCTGGCATGTGGTGCGGGCGGTGATCGCCATTATTGTTGCTTCGCTGATCGTGTTGTTCAATATTGATTATGTGGTGAACAACATTTACATGGGTCCGGCGCATAAGGATTTTATCACCTACCGTTGGTTGTGCGATCTTGGCAAATGGATGAATGTGGATGCACTTTGCCTGAGTGATTTCAGCATCAAGTTCCAGAGTAATGCCATGACGGAGCAGTTCCTTACCACTTTTACCGTTGGCTTTACATCAGGGTTTATTTTGGCCTTTCCTTATGTGTTTTGGGAGTTGTGGAAATTCATTCGTCCGGCATTAAGTGAAAAGGAGCGTAGTGGAACAACCGGAGCTATCTTCTGGATATCATCCCTTTTCTTTTTAGGAGTTGCGTTTGGTTACTTTGTACTTACTCCCTTTATGGTGAATTTTTATTCTACCTATTCACTGAGTCCGTTGATCGATTTTCGCCCCACCATCAGTGATTATTTTGAAAACCTGATTTACTTAACAGTAGGTGTTGGTCTGTTATTTCAATTGCCTGTTGTGGTAATGCTGCTTACCAAGGTAGGTATGCTTACACCGGTTACACTCCGTCGTATCCGCAAGTATGCATTTGTGGTGATCATTATTATGGCGGCCATCATTACCCCATCTACCGATCCGTTCAGCCTTGCATTGGTTACGATTCCGCTGTATGGTTTGTACGAATTCAGTATTATGCTGAGTATGCGTATTTACAAACGGCAGATCAAGCAGGAAGATATTGAGGAATGGAGCTGAGAATAATGGATAATTTTATAATGAATAATTGATAATAGCTACAACCTGAACAGACATGGTATCTTTGCAGAAATTATCAACTATCAACTATAAATTCTTCGTCTATGCAAATATTTGACATGAGCAAGCCCGTTGCCATTGGTTGCGATCATGCGGGGTACGATTACAAAGAAGACCTGATTTCGTTTCTCGAAGGAAAAGGAATT
>CAYMSG010000204.1:0-7029 GCA_964392955.1 uncultured Chitinophagaceae bacterium
ATGTTCATTTAATGCATACCAGTTTTCCTGGCTGATTAATTGGTTCAATGAACCATATACAGACGAGATGGTGGGAGGTGTTGGTGCACCATCCTGCTTGGGAGGAGCAACTGACTCATTGCCACCCAACTCCGGCTCCAGCTTTGTACACGAAGACGCAAACAAAGCAAAAGCAACGGCTACACCTGCAACATAACTTTTCATATTTGTTTTCATTCTAATGAATTTTTTAATTTAAAATCAGAATCCAACATTTACACCCATTGATACAATGCGTGGTCTTGGATAGTTTGTATAATCAAAGCCACGTGATGGTACACCACTGATGCTCTTATCAACATTCACCTCAGGATCGATACCGGAATACTTCGTGAACAAAGCAAGGTTTTGACCTGATACAAAAAGTGAAAGCATTTTCACCACTTTGCTGTTTTTCATGTTAAATGCATAGCTCAGGTTTACGTTTGAAAGACGAATGAAATCACCTTTCTCGAGGAAGCGTGTTGAAACACTTCCGGGGTTAAATGGATTTTCGGGGCTTGTTCCGGCAGCATTCGTTACGTTACGTCCATTTCTCAAACTTCCTTTTAAGAATAACGCATTGGCTGTATTGTTATAAACGTAAAAGTCAGCTACAGAGTTCATGAAAACACTCAAATTCCAGTTGCCAAACGTAAAATTGTTTGTAAGACCGGCATAGAATGTTGGAATAGCCGAACCTACAAGCTGGCTTTGTGCGCCATTTTCGTAGCGTGCATTTCCATTTCCATCAAACCCTCCAAATACAGGCATTGACCATGTAAATAATGGCTGACCATTTGCAAAAGTTTGCGCATAAGCACCTGTTAAACCCTGACCACTTACACCACCCGTAATTACAGGAACCGGTAAATCTCTCAGTTCGTTTTTAACCAAAGTCATGTTGTAGTTAACATCCCATGAAAACTTTGCATTGTTGATGATCTTGTAGTTAATGCTGAATTCCCATCCTTTATTCACTACATAACCCGGCAGGTTGATGAACCAGTTTGACGTAGGAGCGAAACCTCCTGGAGTTGGCGCATTGAACAAAATGTTTGTACGCTTGGTAAAGAAGTAATCTACAGTTACTGATAATTTATTATCTGCAGTGGTGAAGTCAATACCTGCACCTGTTGTAGCAGCTTCTTCCCATTTCAGATCAGGATTACCTGTTTGAATAAATGCCACCTGATCTGCGCCATTTGCATCTTTATACGAGAACTGACGGTTAACTGCTCCATAAGAAGGTAAACCATCCTGGCTACCTAATACACCATAGTTAGCTCTTATACTGAAATCGCTGAACCATTTACCGATGCTGTTTCGGGCAAAATCTTCGTTAATGAGTTTCCATTTTGCAGCGAATGCAGGAAACACACCATAACGATTATTTTCACCAAACTTCGAAGAACCATCCGCTCTTACAGTTGCTGTAAGGAAGTATTTATTATCGTATGAATAGTTTATACGGCCAAAATATGATTGCAGTTCATTTTTATCATAGCCTGGAAACAGATCAGCGTAGTTTTTAAAGTTGTTGAAATCTTTCACGAAAACATCCGTTGGGTTTACAACTGCTGTATTTAATCCCCAACCAACTCTTTGTGAATATTCAGTAATAAAATTCTGGTATGAAAAACCGCCTACTACGTTAAGATTGTTCTTACCAAAATCTTTATCATACGTTAAAGTGTGTTCAACTAACACTGAGCGTAAATCAAGGTTTTGTTTCGTTGTACGTCCGTTGCCGGCAATAGGGTTCTGGAAGTCTCTTACGGTAGGTCCGTTCGGAACACCTAATACCGTATTACCACCGTAAGCATTTGCACTCAATCTTGGATCTGCAAACGAAATACGTTCAGACTTCATATTATCATACCCAAACAAGGCCTTATAAGTAAGCCCTTTAGTAATCAGGTAGCTACCTGAAATACTTGTTAAGAAACGGTTTACCCTGTCTCTGTCGTCAAAATATGCCAGCATTTGAACTGGGTTACGCTGATCACCGGGTTGAAAGAATGAGCCATTAGGATTATAAATAGGATAGGTTGGGTTAAACTGTAATGCAGCACCCAACAAACTACCTTGGTATCCTGCGTTGTTACTCAATGGAGGGTATTGATTTTTTGTATTGGAATATGTTGTTGCCAATTCAAATTTCAATTTGTCCTTGAGTAACTTTTGGGTAATATTAGCCCGTGCTGTTAAACGTTGTAAGGCACTGTTACGAATTATACCTTGCTGATCATCATATGAACCACTCAAGCGTACGTTTGTAGCACCGGTATTAAAACCCCAGCCAAGATTGTAGTTTTGTGAAATGGCAGTTCTGAAAATCTGATCTTGCCAATCTGTATTGGCACCTCTGTCTAACAATGTAACCGCAAGTTCTGCGTCAGCAGGATTTGAACCTCCATCAATATTTGCTTTCTTAGCAGCCAGCAGAAAATCCTGTGGCCCCATCATATCATATCGCTTTGCTGTTGTTGCAACACTTGTACCGGCACTGAAATTAAACTGCCCACGTTTACCACCTTTACCATTTTTAGTGGTAATTAATACAACACCATTTGCACCACGTGAACCGTAAATGGCAGCTGCAGATGCATCTTTTAAAATGGTAATACTTTCAATGTCGTTAGGATTTAAGAACATCAACGGGTTTCTTGGCGTGGTGCTTCCTTCAACACCACTGGCACTACCCAATGTACCGCCACTTGCAATAGGTACACCATCAACCACATATAATGGTTCCTGGTTACCTCTGATAGAAGCCGTACCTCTGATGTTAATAGTGGCGGCCGAACCAGGTTCTCCGCTGGCTGGTGTAACAAGTACCCCAGGTGTACGACCCTGAATCAACTGATCCGGTGTACCAATTTGCCCTTTGTTGAAATCCTTGGTAGTAATGTTGGCTACAGATCCGGTAAGGTCTTTTACTTTTCTTGTACCGTAACCAATTACCACCACTTCATTTAATGCAGCATTTTCTGTTTGCAATGAAACAGCAACATCATTTTTTCCGGCGATACTAACTTCCTGCGTTGTAAATCCAACAGAGGAAATTACCAATGTAGAAGCATTTGCGGGAACACCGTTCAAGGTAAATGACCCGTCGGCTGCAGTGGTAGTAGAAACTTTTGTTCCTTTCACCAATACCGTTGCCGATGGAACTCCTTCACCATTGGAGTCGGTTACTTTACCGCTTACAGTTCGTGTTTGTGCCGAGGCAACAGCCACCAGAACAAACAAACTGAGCATAGTGAGAATGCCTCTTGCAAGTTTCGTCAAGATCATAATCAGTAGTTTTTAAATTGTTGAGGGTTATAGACTTGCAGCTTCGTCTATGCAGAATGCACTATGAGGGAAGGTTCAGTTGTGCAGAACTGACTATCCTGAACCATACTTATATGGCAACATGCAATCGATGGGCTGTTAATCTACTGTGAATTTAAGCTAAGTTTTCAGCAAATAGTTCCAGGAAAACATACTAAGTTTATGATAACGAATACGCAAACGATTGCGAAAATAATTGCGGTGGAAAAATTGTCGACCTTAAATTCTTGCTATGGCGAACGCAACACTTAAAAAAATTGCTCAGGTATTGGATATCAGTATTTCTACTGTATCAAGAGCGCTGAAAAATCATCCTGATATTTCAACTACTACCAAACAGAAGGTAATGGAACTGGCCGAAACACTGGAATACGAGCCAAATGCCGTTGCCGTAAACCTGCGGAGCAAAAACACCAAAGTGTTTGGCATCATGATTCCTTCCATCACCAACAATTTTTATGATTCATTTATTGCAGCTGTTGAAGAAGAGGTAAAACAGGCGGGCTACTCGTTAATGATCCTTCAAAGCGCTGATAACCCTGAAACCGAAATTGAAAACTTAAAGATCTACCGCCAAAACAGGGTGAGCGGTGTATTCGTTTGCCTGGCAAAGGAAAGCAGCAACCTGGATGCCTATTATAAAATGAAAGACGCCGGTATTCCGGTTGTGTTTTTTGATAAAGTACCCGATGATGACAGCTATAACAGGGTTTGTCTTGCTGATAAAGATGCTGCTGTAATGGCAGCAGAAGCATTGCTGAAAAAGCAAAAGAAAAATATACTGGCCATATTTGGCGATAAACAAATGTCAATTACCCGGCGACGATTACAGGCATTTCAGGAAACACTGCAACCATTTAAAAAAATAAAGCTTTCGGTTGAACATGCAGGCAATATGCAAGCAGCAGAAGAAATTACTCACCGTTATTTTCAACTGAAACTGCAACCCGATGCTGTGTTTTGCATGAGCGATGAAATCCTTACAGGTGTAATGAAGTGTGTTCAGAAAATGAAACTGGATGTACCGGAGCAAACAGGTATCATTACAATGAGTGATGGTTTTTTTCCAAAACTGTATTACCCGGAGATCACTTTTATTGAAACAAGTGGCTACCGATTGGGTAAGCTTGCCTGCGAACGTATGATGCAATGTGTAAAAGGAAAGGAAGAGCCAAAAGAATTGTTTGTAAGCTCTCGTTTTGCAGAAGCCGGTTCGTTATAGCCGTTACTTTATACCTGTTGTTCTTTTATTTTCATCTGTACACGAATCAATAAGCCAAGTATCAGAAAATACATACTGCCGATCTTATCCGTTTCAATCAAATCGCTGAGGAGGTTTAGGGTTACAATCATACTCAGCACAACGGCACAAAACATGGCAAGCGACCGTTCAAACGGATCATGCAACACATGGTATCCTTTTATGGCAATTGCAAACATACTGAACAGTAATGCAAGCAGTAAGAACAGTCCCGGTAAACCCTGTTCAATCGCAATGAGCAAAAAATAATTGTGTACAGATGATCTTTCTTCGTTGTTACTTACCCATGTTTTAAATGCAGCAACTGTATAAGCTTTGTAGTAAGTAGTGAAAGTATTCGGACCATACCCTTTCAGCTTTTCTTCGTTCAGCATTTTTATACCGGCTATCCAGCGGTAAAAACGCTCCATGGTCGACATATCTTTTAATTTGTAAGTAGCCTCCAGGTGTTCATTGAAATCAGTATGTTGTGTGGTTGTATTAAAATCAGGAGCAAATTTGAGATAGTTGTCCTGTTGTATCAGCCAAAACAAACTCAATGCCGCCATAATAATTACCGCAACAATCAGTGATAGTAAAAATTTTCGTTTTACAGCTAACCAAGTTACAGCACCTGATAGCAAGCAAAGCCATGCACCTCTTGAATAAGCAAAAAATAAAGCAACTAAAAACAACCCCATGCACAAAAGAACCCATTTACGTAAACGGCTTTCTGCAAAATGATACCAGACAAACAGAATGGGAAACAGGCACACCAGCAGTGCTGCATAATTGACATGGTTGCGGAAAAACGGGTCTAACGTTGAGTTGATCGATTCAAATGTAAATCCATTTGCTGCATGTTGTACCAAGCTACTGCCAACCGGTATCAACATTGAAAAGATGAGGCAGCTTGCAGCAAGTGTGAGATCTTTTTTTGTGCGCAAAAACAGCACGCCCCCCACAACAAATGCCAGAATAAACCAGGTTTTTGCCAGGCTGTATTTTACACTCAACAACAATTCGTATGAAAAAAATACTGTTACCAAAGTCCAAGTAAGTTGTAACAGCAATAACAAAAACAAACTGCTCTTTTTTAATTCGGCAGGAAAGAGAGAAGGTTTCAGCAACAGTACTGCTGCAAGCGATCCGGCCAGCAGCAACATCATTGGTTCGTCGGGCAAATCGGTTGAAAGCGTATCGGTAACAGCAAACTCAGTTGAAAGGGGTATTGCAAACAGCAATGCAAAGAATAAGTAACGCAGGCTGCTGGTTAACAACAAAACAACCAGTACTGCAAACGGAAGGATGAGTACTATTTTTTCATCCAGCACAATGCCGGTTACAAAACAGGTAATGGCTGCCAACGCCGGCAACCAATAATTGATCAACTCCTGTTTTGTAAAGAGGTGTTGCATATCAGCTTGCTTTTGACCGGGAGCGCCATTCAACAAACAACAACAGCAACACAGAAAAGATAAAAGATACAACAGCCGCCATAATGACGCCCGCAACAATTTTTGGTTTGTCTTTTTTCAACGCAGGCAATGCTTCTTCGATCACAAACAAAGCACTTACATCATTGATACTGGTGCTGAACTGCTGGATCAGTTTTTCCGTTTCGTTGAGCCGGTTGATCACATCATTTTTTCTGGCAGCAAGAAATGCATCTGCACCTGTTTTCAATTGTTGATCAATTTGCAGGAGTGTGTCTTTTTGTGCATGAAAATCATGCTGTAGTTTTTGCAGAATTTCCAGCTTCATGTTATTGGATGATGCCACACTTTTTTGATTGGTACGTGTAACAATGGCGTTAGCAATAGCTGCCGCCAGTTGCTTATCGGTATCCCACACATTTACTTTTACATGGCCAAACTCATTCTTATGAATGTGTACATTTTCTTTGTATTCATAATCGGTGAGGTAGGCCGCTTTTGGATTGGATGCATCAATTTTATAATGCTTCATCAGTTGAAAACTATCTGCCATAAACCTGCACATCTCTTCCGAACGTGCAAGCGCCATCAACCTGTCGTTATCAAATTCGCCTCCGTAATAAAAGTATTGTTCCCAGAATTCGGTGCGGTAAATATTGGAACGGTCGCCCAGATTGGGATTGGCCGCTGTAAAAACAGCAGAACTTCTGAAATAAGGTTTTTGTAAAAACAGAATAACTCCTGTTGCCATTGTACAGAGCAAAACCAATAGCGCTGATTGCTTCCATCGTTTGCGTATCACTTCAAAAACAATATCTAAATTCATATCCTTTACAATTCAAATGAAACGAAAGTACAATTCGTTTTAAACACATTCTTCAAAATCAGGCAACATCCTGCGCCACTTCTACTTTGCGGTTAAAACTTTCATCCAGCGAAATAAATGTTTCCGTACGTTCAATCCCTTTTATTTTCTGCAACGCATCATGCAATACA
>CAYMSG010000205.1:0-7015 GCA_964392955.1 uncultured Chitinophagaceae bacterium
GCTATGCATTATAAAAAGTATAGAAATGGCTGATGTTACCAAACCACTTGTTTACTCTTGTTCCGGCTGTTCCAGTGCGGCACAAATGGCCAATCATCTTGCCATTCAACTTGATCGGTTAGGCAAAGCCGAAATGTCGTGTATTGCAGGTGTGGGTGGTAATGTAAAAGCGTTGGTGAAAACAGCCAAGTCAGGCCGCAAGATCATTGCCATCGACGGTTGCCCGCTCACCTGTGTACAAGCATGCCTTAGCAACCATAACATCAAAGCCGATGAACATTTCGAACTGTCGACCTATTCTGTCAAAAAACAAAAAGGAGTCGACTTTGATATGGACGAAGCAAATGCAATACTGGAGCAGATTCAAAGCAGCATTTAATGGTTATCATCGCATCTTGAACCTGTGTTGCCATCGGCAATAATGATGTGCAGTCATCCTTTGAATGAACAGACATCGTTATTAATTTTCAGCTACTCATCACTCATTATTCATTACTCATTCACGTCTCCTTCCCCACTCTTTTCTTCCATTTATCAATCATTTTATAATATTGTGCCGCCGATGTCCGCTAAAAACCGGCTGAGAAACTGAATTATGGCGAAGAATTTATTGATAGTAGAGAGCCCTGCGAAAGCAAAAACGATTGAGAAAATCCTCGGGAAAGACTTTGAGGTGAAGAGTTGCTATGGCCATATCCGTGACCTGGAAAAAGACGAGATGGGCATTGATGTCAACAACAATTTCGAACCCCGTTATATTGTACCTGATGAAAAAGAACGGGTGGTAAAAGAGCTCAAATCGCTGGCCAAAAAAAGTGACGAAGTATGGCTGGCAACGGATGAGGATCGTGAAGGAGAAGCCATCAGCTGGCATTTGTGCGAGGTGCTGGGCCTCGATCCGTATAAAACCAAACGTATCGTTTTTCACGAAATTACCAAGCCTGCCATTCAGAAAGCGGTGCAGAATCCCCGCACCGTAAACATGGACCTGGTGAATGCCCAGCAGGCACGCCGTATTCTTGATCGTATTGTTGGTTTCGAGCTCAGCCCGGTGTTGTGGCGTAAGATGAGCATGCGTAACAACCTCAGCGCAGGCCGTGTACAAAGTGTAGCCGTTCGTTTAATTGCCGAACGTGAACGGGAGATCAACGCATTTATTCCCACTTCTTCTTTTAAAATAGAAGCATTGTTTACGGCCAAAGACCTCAGCAGCCGCAACGTAACCTTTAAAGCAGAAGGGAAAAAACAAAATACCGCAGAAGATGCGGAGAAATTTTTAACCGGTTGCAAAGGCGCAACCTATAAAGTAGCCGATATCCAGGTGCGCCCGGGTAAAAAATCGCCGGCACCTCCGTTTACCACTTCTACCCTCCAGCAGGAAGCGAGTCGTAAGTTGGGTTATAGTGTGAGCCGTACCATGCAATTGGCACAGAAGTTATACGAAAGTGGTAAGATCACGTACATGCGTACCGACAGTGTGAACCTGAGTGATACTGCCCTGGCCGATCTTACAAAGACCATCAAAAGCATGTATGGTGATAAGTATCACCAGTTCCGCAAATACAAAAACAAAAACGAAAGTGCGCAGGAAGCACACGAAGCCATCCGCCCAACGTATATGGAAAATACAACAGTGGATGATGCAGATCTGAGACGTTTGTATGAGCTCATCTGGAAACGTACTATGGCCAGCCAAATGGCGGATGCAGAACTGGAACGCACCACTGCAAACATTTCAATCTCTACCAATAAAGAAGAATTAAAAGCCGAAGGTGAAGTACTGAAGTTTGATGGTTTTTTAAAAGTGTACCGGGAAGACAAAGATGATGATGACATCAATGAAGATGAACTGCAGGAAGGTATGCTGCCGCCATTAACTGTTGGCATGAGTTTGCCGCTGAACGAAATGAATGCAGTGGAGCGTTTTACCCGCCCCGCTCCCCGTTATACCGAAGCATCGCTGGTAAAAAAACTGGAAGAGCTGGGAATCGGTCGTCCATCTACTTACGCTCCTACAATATCTACCGTATTAAAAAGAGGTTATGTAGAAAAGCGTGACAAAGAAGGAACGCCGAGAGATTACCGTGTGCTGCAATTAAAGAACGATAAGGTAAGCAAGAGCATGAACCAGGAAAACACAGGTGCAGAAAAATCGAAACTCTTCCCGACCGATCTTGGTTTGGTGGTAACCGATTTTTTGAAACAGCATTTTGAAAGCATCATGGATTATGGCTTCACTGCACACATTGAAGGCGAGTTTGATGATGTGGCCGAAGGCAAGTTGAAATGGAATACCATGCTCGAAGAATTCTACAGTCCGTTTAAACGTGATGTAGAGAACACCATTGAAAATGCAGAACGTATTAAAGGAGAACGTGAATTAGGAATTGATCCCGCAAGTGGTAAAAAGATCGTGGCACGTATGGGCCGCTTTGGGCCAATGGTACAGATCGGCGATGTAAGTGATGAAGAAAAACCACGCTTTGCTGCATTGCGGAAAAACCAAAGTATTGAAACCATTACGTATGAAGAAGCAATGGATCTCTTCAAATTACCATTGTCGCTTGGTGAATATGAAGGTGAAGAAGTGAGTGTGAATGTGGGGCGTTTTGGTCCGTATGTAAAATTTGGCGAACAGTTTATTTCCATACCACGTGGCGAAGAACCATTAGATGTAACCATGGATCGTGCCATTGAGCTGATCAAAGAAAAACAAACAGCCGATGCGCCTGTTGCGATGTTTGAAAACAAACCCGTTACCAAAGGCAAAGGACGTTTTGGTCCGTTTATTAAATGGGATGGTTTGTTTATTAATGTACCAAAGCGTTACGATTTTGATAACCTTTCGCAGAGTGATATTAATGAGTTGATTGAAGCAAAAGTGGAGAAAGAAGCCAACCGATTTATCGTGCGCTGGCCCGATGAAAATATTGCAGTGGAAAACGGACGCTGGGGTCCGTTCATTCGCTTTGGTAAAAAAATGCTGAAGATCGATAAGAAAAAAGACGGCGAAAAATATACCACTGAAGAAGTAGCGCAAATGCCGGTGGAAGAAATTAAAAAAATGATTGTAGCACAAATGCCCGGCGCATTTGACAAACAAATAAAAGCGGCAGCAAAGAAGGCGGCTACGAAAAAGAAAGCCACTGCACCAAAAAAGAAAGCGGCAGCAAAAAAAGCAGCGCCTAAAAAAGCGGCGAAGAAGAAATAAGATTAAGTCCCGTTTATGCGGGGCTTTTTTGTAAATTAGAAGTATGGATAAGAAAAATATCAGCGAACGTAAGCAAAAGCTGTACGAACAAATTGCAAAGCTGAAGGATGAAGTTGCACTTCAATTACTGGAAGAAGCAACAGAAGCCTATTTATCCTCCAATAAAAAAGACATTCTGGAAGAATTATCAATAACTCAACTTACACGTTTAAACGAAGCACGTACGCAAGCAGAAAAAAATGAAGTTCTCTCAAATGAAGAAATAAAAGCAAAGTCAAGGGAATGGCTTACGAAGTAGTCTGGACTTTTCATGCTGAAGAAGATTACAGGCAGATTATTTTATACCTGAAAAACGAATGGACAGAATCAGTTGCACTCAATTTTATCGAACTGACCGAAGAGCGAATTGATCGGATTGTCGTATTTCCTCTGTTAGGAATTGCTTCCGAAAAAGATAACTCCATCAGAAGTATCGTACTCACAAAACACAATAAGCTCTATTACCAATTTCTGCATTCAAAGATTTTTATTCTTTCCATTTTCGACACAAGGCAGCATCCTGATAAGAATAAGTTCATATAGCAATTGTATACAACCGATTGCACAAACTTCCACTGATAATAACAGTCATTCATTCGCATTTTTCATTTTAAAAAACAGTCATTCCCATTCGTCCGGCCGCTATCTTTGCGACGATTATAAACGTAAAACGAATGAAACTGCTACAACTGTCCTTTTCAGGACTTGTGTTTTTGTGCATGAGCTCCAACAGCCTTGCCCAGGAAAAAGAAATTGAATTAGATCCGATCACCATCACAGCCTCACTCACTCCGGTAAGCGCTTCCAAAACCGGTCGTAATATTTTAATCATCAAAGGCGATGCATTGCAAAAGTTGCCGGTACAATCGATCGATGAACTGCTGCGGTATGTTCCGGGTGTAGAAGTGCAAAGCCGTGGACCAATGGGTGCACAAGCTGATATCACCATTCGTGGGGGCACCTTCCAGCAAGTGCTGGTGATACTCGATGGCATCCGTTTGAATGATCCGTTAACCGGGCATTTTAGTGCCTACATTCCCATCTCTGCTGCTGAAATTGATCGCATTGAAGTATTGAAAGGCGCATCATCAGCCATCTATGGTACAGAAGCAGTAGGTGGTGTGGTACACATCATCAGCAAAACATTTGCAGCCAGAAAACATACAAATGGACATAAGATCAATGCGCAGGTAACGGCCGGCGATTATGGCTTGTTCAATGTACAGGCAGGTGCATTCATGCACGAAAAAAATACAACAGCATCCGTTGGTGTACTGACCAACAACACACAGGGGCAACAGTTGCGTGGCACCAAAGGATATTTCAACCTCACTACTATTTCTGCTTCTGTAAAACAGGCATTATCAGAAAACACAAGTGTTGCCTACCGCTTTGGCTATGACGACCGTGATTTCAACGCACAGAATTTTTACACTACCACGCCTCTTGATTCAGCAACCGAATCTGTCATCAGCCGCTGGCATCATCTCAAATTCTTGCACAAAAAAAACAAACACAGTTTTTCGTTTGATGCAGGTTACAAGCAAGCCGATGATGTCTATCGTTTCCGCAAAGCCGTGAGTGCAAACGTGAACAACTCTTCTCTTCTTCAGGCATTGGCCATTCACGACTACTCGATCAACGAGAATACAACATTCACATCCGGTGTGCAATTCATCAGCCGTAAAATTGTTTCAAACGACAGAGGCAATCATGAAGTATCGAATGCAGGTGCATTTGTTGTATTGAATCAAAAGATCGGCAAGGCGTTGCAGTTGAATCCGGCATTGCGTGTTGACTGGAACGAACGTTCCGGCTGGGAAATCATTCCGCAACTCAACGCATCTTATCGCTACGAGTCGTTTTTATTCAGAGGAAGTGTAGGGCGTACCACAAGAGATGCTGATTTTACAGAGCGGTTCAACAACTATCAACGCAACCCGGTACCAGCAGGTCAACGTATTGGTAACCCTGATCTCATTTCCGAATCATCTTTGAGTTATGAGGTAGGTGCTGATTATTATATCAACTCTTCTTTAAAAATTTCAACTACCTGGTTCGAACGTTTCCAGCAATCGCTGATTGATTATGTTGCAACACCCTACGCCAATATGCCACGACAGGTAAATCTTGTTCCGGGCGCAAATTATTTACTGGCCAACAATATTGATAAAGTAAACACCACCGGTATAGAAACGGATATTCAATACACACATCAATTCAACGAAGAACATTCACTTGCCGGCGGACTGGGATTTGTGTGGATGCGCAGCCGAAGCAACGATACAATTCCATCGTTGTATGTATCAAACCATGCAAGAGAATTGATCAATTTCAATATCATGTACCGATATAAAAAAATTGCACTCAGTACAAATGGTTTGTTCAAAGCACGACAGCCACAGGCAGCTGCACCCGGACTTTCAGTGCCTGTAAGTGCCAGTTATTTTGTGATGAACACCCGTTTGGATCTGTTTATCTGGCAAAACAAGCTGGCAGTATTTATCCAGGCCGATAATATTTTCAATCGCCGTTACAGCGATCTGCTCGGCAGCATTATGCCAACACGTTGGGTAATGGGCGGTGTAAAAGTGAATTTGTAAGAGCAGCATATACATCCCCTCTTGGGAGGGGCGACAGACTGTTACACAGAGGAATAATTGAAAGGGGTGGGTTAATGATAGCCCACTCCTTCGTTGTAAACTCTTTTTTATAACTATATCATCCAAACTAATTTCAGGATATTTGCAACCTATTTAAAACGATTGTATGCACGATTTTATCAAACAACTTGGAATTCAGCAAACGAATAATGGTGTTTCAACAGGTGCCAACTGGTTTCCATCAACCGGTGAAACCATTACCTCCTTCTCTCCTGTTGATGGAAAAGATATTGCTTCAGTTACAACAGCTGATAAAGCTGCTTATGAAAAAGTGATTACAGCAGCGCAAGCTGCATTTGCAGAATGGCGCACCTGGCCAGCCCCAAAGCGGGGTGAAATTGTGCGGCAGATCGGCGAAGCATTACGTGCAAAGAAAGAGCCACTCGGCCGTTTGGTTTCGTATGAAATGGGCAAGAGTTTGCAGGAAGGTTATGGTGAAGTGCAGGAAATGATCGACATCTGCGATTTTGCTGTTGGCCTCTCCCGTCAGTTACATGGATTGACCATGCATAGCGAACGTCCTTTACATCGCATGTACGAGCAATGGCATCCATTGGGTATTGTTGGAATTATATCTGCCTTCAATTTTCCGGTGGCGGTATGGAGCTGGAATACCATGCTGGCCTGGATCTGTGGTGATGTGTGCATCTGGAAACCATCCGAAAAAACACCGTTGTGCGGCATTGCCTGCCAACACATCGTTGCAGAAGTATTTGCAAAAAACAATGTACCCGAAGCTGTAAGCTGTTTAATTCAAGGCGGCAGGGAAGTTGGTGAATGGATGAGCCATGATACAAGAGTGCCATTGGTTTCTGCAACAGGAAGCACCCGCATGGGAAAAGCAGTGGGCGCTGCGGTGGGTGAACGTTTGGGAAGAAGCTTGTTGGAGCTGGGCGGTAACAATGCCATCATTATCAGTGAGCATGCCGATCTCAATATTGCCATCCGTGGTGCAGTGTTTGGTGCGGTTGGTACAGCCGGACAACGTTGCACTACCACCCGTCGTTTGATTATTCATGAAAGTATTTACGATAAGGTAAAAGAAAAACTGGTTGCTGCCTATAAACAAAATATCAATTGTTATACGTTGAACGAAACCAAA
>CAYMSG010000206.1:0-7015 GCA_964392955.1 uncultured Chitinophagaceae bacterium
CCTGCGGGCCCGGTTAAAGAATAATCACTCCATATGCAAAAATCCTGGTGGAAGATATTGGCAGTCCTGCTCTTGCTTTACACATTTACCGCAGGTTTTCTTATTCAGGTTCCCATCATTGGCAATTTATATCAAACCATCCGCAACCTGTTTTTCCATGTTCCCATGTGGTTTGGGCAAATGATCCTGTTGCTGGTATCCATGATCTTTTCAATCAAATACTTGCGCTCAGGCAACCTTGTTGATGATATTAAAGCAAGAGAATACGCCCGTACCGGAATCATTTTTGGTTTGCTTGGGCTTGTTACAGGAGCCATCTGGGCCAATTTTACGTGGGGCGAACCCTGGAGCAACGATCCCAAGCAAATTGCAGTGGCAATTGCACTTCTCATTTACCTGGCTTATTTTGTTTTGCGCAACTCAATGCCCGATATGGATAAGCGTGCAAGAGTAAGCAGCGTGTATAACATTTTTGCTTATTTTATCTATATACCGCTGATTATGGTGTTGCCACGATTAGTACAATCCTTGCATCCCGGCGGACAGGGAGTTGAAGGCAACCCCGCAATGAGCGGTCAAGATCTTGACCCCACCATGCGAATGGTTTTTTGGCCGGCAGTACTTGGCTGGACATTGTTAGGTGTATGGATGACAACATTGCTTATTCGTGTTTCAAAACTCAAAGAAAAAAACTGGATCAATGCGTAAATATTTCGCTTTGCTGATTGCATTTCTCAATTCAGCATTACTGGGAACTGCCCAAACACCAACCGATGGAACTGCAATGGAATCACATGGAAAAATTTATGTGGTGATGGCAGTATGCCTTACTGTACTTGTTAGCCTTGTGATCTACATGGTTATGATCGACCGCAAAGTATCAGCACTGGAAAAAAAGAAAGATTAAACGATTGCTATATTAAATATTAAAAAAACGATTGTATGTCAACTACGAATTACAGCTTTTTTGGAGCAGTGGAACAAAGCTTCGACAAGGCAGCAGGATTTACCAAATGGGACAAGGGCATTCTTGAACAAATCAAGCAATGTAACAGCGTTTATCAAATGCGCTTCCCGGTTAAAATGGACGATGGAAGCATTGAAGTGATTGAAGCATACCGTGTACAACACTCTCAGCACAAAACTCCCTGCAAAGGAGGTATCCGTTTTTCGATGGAAGTAAACCAGGATGAAGTGATGGCCCTCGCTGCATTGATGACGTATAAGTGTGCTATTGTAAATGTTCCATTTGGGGGTGCTAAAGGAGGGATTAAAATAAGCCCACGCTCACGTTCTTCTTACGAACTGGAAAAAATTACCCGTCGCTATACTGCTGAATTGGTAAAGAAAAACTTCATAGGTCCCGGTATTGATGTTCCCGCTCCTGACTATGGTACAGGGGAACGTGAAATGGCATGGATCGTTGACACTTACAGTTCATTACGGCCAGGCGAAATTGATGCTGCAGGTTGTGTAACCGGTAAGCCTGTTTCGCAAGGTGGCGTAAGAGGCCGTCGTGAAGCTACAGGACTTGGCGTATTCTATGGCATACGTGAGGTTTGCAAAATGCCTGATGTAATGGAGAAATTAGGTTTAACAACAGGTATCGAAGGAAAACGTATCATCATTCAGGGTTTAGGTAATGTAGGATACCATTCAGCCAAATTCTTCCAGCAAGCTGGCGCTAAAATCGTAGCATTGGCTGAATACGAAGGAAGTATTTACAATTATGATGGCTTAGATGTTGATGCGGTATTTAAACATCGCCAGGCGACCAAATCAATTCTCAATTTCCCTGGTGCGTCCAACTGTGAAAAGAATACCGATGCCTTGGAACTTGAATGTGATATTCTGATTCCGGCAGCTCTTGAAAATGTAATCAATGGCGAAAACGCACCCAAAGTGAAAGCAAAAATTATTGGTGAAGCAGCAAATGGCCCGCTTACACCTGAAGCAGATGAAGTTTTTGCTCAACGGGGAGTATTGGTAGTGCCGGATATGTTCCTCAATGCAGGTGGTGTAACTGTTTCATATTTTGAATGGTTGAAAAACCTGAGCCATGTTCGTTACGGCCGTTTGGAAAAGCGCTTTACCGAAAATCAAAATGCAAACATGCTGGGTCAGGTTGAGGAGTTAACCGGTAAACGTGTATCAGACAGTATGCGTTCTGCTATTATGCATGGACCAGACGAGGTAGATCTGGTTTACAGTGGATTGGAAGAAACCATGATCACTGCTGTGAATGAAGTAATGGACTGCTGGAAACAAAACCCCGCCATTCCTGATATGCGTACCGCAGCTTATGTGGTGGCCATTAACAAAGTGGCTACCAGCTATGCTGAACTTGGCATTTTCCCATAAACAGAAAAACAATTGCTTATTCGTATCCCGTTGGCTTACCCAACGGGATTTTTTTATGATACCGTTTTCATTTCGGTACCTGAGCAATGAACACAACGTTAAAACACATGAACTTTGGCAGTTCGTCAACAACTCGCAAATCAGAAATCTGTAACTTTAGCATAAACTACGAAAGCCTTCATAACTGTTTGTTAAATGTGGCTTCACGGTACATCTGAAATGATGTCAGCTTTGTTATTTTACAAACAGAAAGGCATATACTTTGATTCAGAAACACATAAAATCAGATATTAAATTATGAAAGCAAAACACATTTTAGTAACCGTACTTGTGAGTGCCGTTACAGCTCTCTCAAGTGTTTTCCTCTATGCAAAACTCAGTAACAAAAACACCTCAGTTACACAAAGCCAGGGTCAGTTACCTGTTAACTATGCAGGTTTGTTTGATGGTGGGGGAATGCCCGGGCCGGTAGACTTTGAAGCGGCGGCCAATTCCACCGTTGCAGCCGTGGTGCATATCAAAACAAAAACAAATCCAACACAAACAAACAATACTACCCGACGCCGCAGTCCGTTTGGAGATATTTTTGGAGATGATTTCTTTGATGATTTCTTTGGCGGTCCGCAAAACTCACGACCACAAATGGCCAGTGGAAGCGGTGTGTTTATTTCGGCCGATGGGTATATTGTAACAAATAATCACGTAGTGGATGGTGCTGATGAAGTAACTGTTACATTGAACAACAAAAAACAATACAAGGCAAAAGTGGTTGCTACAGATGCCAATACCGATCTGGCTGTTGTAAAAATTGAAGGCAGTGGTTTTCCTTACCTGCTTTATGGCAACTCCGATGAGGTGAAGCTTGGCCAATGGGTATTGGCTGTAGGATATCCGCTTACACTGGAAACAACTGTTACCGCAGGCATCGTTAGTGCTAAATATCGTTTCCTTGGCATCAATCAACGCAAAGCAGGTCGCAATGCCAATGTTGTTGAAAGCTTTATTCAAACCGATGCGGCCGTAAACCAGGGTAACAGTGGCGGTGCATTGGTAAATACAAACGGACAACTGATCGGTATTAACGCCGCCATTGCATCTCCAACAGGTACTTACGCAGGTTATTCATATGCAATCCCTGTGAACATTGTAAAGAAGGTAGTAGATGATCTGATCAAATTCGGAACAGTGCAACGTGCATTCCTTGGTATTCGTCCGGAAGCAAATGCAGACGAGAACACCGATTCACAGATCAAAGAAGGTGATGGCGTTGTAATTGGAGAAGTAATGACAAAAAGTGCAGCAGAAGATGCAGGTTTGAAAAAAGGCGATAAGATCATTAAGCTGGATGGTAAAACAGTATCTACCTGGTATGAATTAACCGGTACTGTGGCAAGTTATCGCCCCGGACAAAAAATCAATGTAACCTATTTACGTAATGGTAAAGAAGCTGTAGCTGTTCTTACATTGAAAAACAGCAGTGGTAATACAGAGATTGTGAAAACATCTGCAGCTGATAAGTTAGGCGTAGAGCTGGAAACACTTGATGCTAAAAAAGCAAAAGAATATGGTGTTGCAGGAGGCGTTGTTGTAAAAACATTGAGTGATGGTTTAATTGCCGAGCAAACAACCATTAAAAAAGGATTTATCATTATCCGTGCAGGTGGTAAAACCATTAAATCGGTGGATGATCTGAAAGCAGCCATTGAAAGTGCAGGCAACAGTATTATCATCGAAGGTATTTATCCCGGCTATGAAGGAGTGTACCAATATGCAATCAATGATTTACGAAATGAGCCTTAATTAAAAGGCAGTATGCATAAAAAAATCCCCGGCACAAACCGGGGATTTTTTATTTCACCATTACTTTATAACCCCACGGTTCAAGAATCACCTGGTCTGTACTTTGTATTTGCAACGATGTAAAAATATCTTTAAACATTCCTCTTACACGCATATCATGTAACTGAACGTTAACCGACTGATCAGAAAAATTCAATATCACCAATACTTCATCTTCTTTATTCTTTCGTACAAAACAAAATACCTCATCAGGATGATCAGTAGCAATACGCCATGTAATCCCATGCTCATGTCCACTTTGCATCGCAGGGTTTTGTTTTCGTAACAACAACAGTTTTTGATAAAATGGATGCAATGCAGGTGCATCGTTCCACTCAATTTCATCTTTATCAAAAAACTGTAGGCGCTTTTTATTCGGCAGCTCCTGTCCGCTGTACACTAGCGGAATACCATCCCATGTACAACTAAACACAGCCAGCGGTAATGCCATGGCTCCATACTTCTCGTACTCGCTTCCATTCCAGCTATTTTCATCGTGATTGCTGGTAAAGAAAGAGCGCAAGTGATAAAGCGGTTGTTTGTGCCTGTAACTGTTCAACACTTTATCTAACTCAACAATCTTTCGGTGATTCTTATAAAACTCCTCCGAACTATGCATCCAGTGCCAACTGTAGCTTACATCAAACGCATGTGCATACGGTTCATCATTCCATTGATCAAATTCACCTAACCAGAATAACGGGCGTATTTGATCCAGGGCGCTTCTTGCTTCAAACCAAAAATCAGCTGGTACCAGCATGGCCATATCACAACGGAAACCATCAATACCACATTCTTTTACCCAAAACTGCATGGCATCGATCATCGCTTTGCGTAACGCAGGATTGTAAAAGTTGAGATGAATCACATCTTCCCAATTATCAACCGGAGGTTTAAAATTACCCTGATGATCCTGTGTATAATATTCAGGATTTGAAACTGTCCATTCATGATCCCAACCTGTATGATTCGCCACCCAATCAATGATCACCTTCATCCCAAGCGAATGAATTTGCCGGACCAACCCTTTAAATTCATCCATCGTTCCAAACTCAGGATTGGTTTGCACGTAACTGGAGCAGGCATAATAACTGCCCAAGGTCCCCTTTCGGTTCTTTACTGATATGGGATTGATGGGCATAAACCACAATACTTCCACGCCCATCTCCTTGAGCCGGGGCAAATGTTTCGCAAAGGCGGCAAATGTACCCTCAGCTGTATACTGGCGCAGGTTTACTTCATAAATATTAGTGGAATGAACCCACGAAGCTGGCTTAAAAACAGTTGATACTTCACTCATAATTCGCCTCAATGATACGAACCAATCGGCAAACGAACCGTAGTCATTTGTATAAAAATGGACTGAAGCGAAATGAGGGCATCAAGTTTTAAACCTTGTACCTTTGCGGCTGTTATTATCCATCATGAAAAAATTTGAAGTACCAAATATTTACCGCAGCGATCTCATTACAGCCATAAAGGTGAAGCGGAAGGAAGAAGATAAACTGAAAAAAGACTTCTCCCCTACACTATTGGATCTTGGTCCTGTGCAATTTTACCTTGCCCGCCATTTTGGTTTTTGTTATGGTGTAGAAAACGCCATTGAAATTGCATTTAAAACAATTGAAGAAAATCCCGGCAAACGGATTTTTCTGCTAAGTGAAATGATCCACAACCCGCAGGTGAATGCCACGCTTGTTGAAAAAGGGGTTCGGTTTTTACAGGATACGTATGGAAAACAAGTGATTCCGTTTGAAGAAGTTACTGCGGATGATGTGGTAATCATTCCTGCGTTTGGTACTACACTTGCCATAGAACAGATGCTGAATGAAAAAGGCATCAGTACAGAAAAATACAACACCACTTGTCCGTTTGTGGAAAAGGTCTGGAACCGGAGTGAGCAGATAGCTGCAAAGGGATATTCGATTGTTGTGCATGGCAAACCAAAGCACGAAGAAACAAGAGCAACCTTTTCGCATGCCAGTTCACATACGCCAACTGTAATTGTGAACGATATGAAAGACACGATTGAACTGGGCAAATACATTACAGGCGAAAAACCGGCTTCACAATTTTATGAAGAGTTCAAAGGGCTCTATTCGGAGGGGTTTGATATCAGTAAAGATCTGCAACGCTTTGGCGTAGTAAATCAAACAACACAGCTTGCAAGTGATACGCAAGCCATTGCTGAATACCTGAAAGTGTTGGTGATGAAACACTACAATTTAACTCCTCAAACCATCCATGAACGCTTTGCCGATACAAGAGATACGTTGTGTTATGCAACAAACGATAATCAAACTGCTGTAACCGGCATGTTAGAAACAACAGCCGATCTGGCAATTATTGTAGGAGGTTATAACAGTTCCAATACAACACATCTTGTTGAACTGTGTGAAGAAAAACTGCCGACGTACTTTATTAACAGCGTTGATAAAATACTGTCAGCTACCGAAATCATGCATTTCAATTTTCATGATAAGAAAGAATACGTAACAAGAGATTTCCTTCCCGCAAAATCACCCGCAAAAATCCTCATCAGCAGTGGAGCCTCCTGCCCTGATTCGTTAGTAGAAGCTGTGATGGACAAGCTGGCTTCGCTCTATAATTGTGAACAGGAGTTTATTAAACTAAAAGAAACGTATCAATAAAAAGCGGGGCCTTACGGCCCCGCAACCTCAATCAACCTCTCTGTTCTTACTGAACGATTACACGCTCTGTAACAGTTTCGCCTGATTCCCGGAACCATACCTTTAACAGATAAACACCGGGTAACAGTTGATTCATTTGAATGGATTGATTTCTTAATGAACGC
>CAYMSG010000207.1:0-7005 GCA_964392955.1 uncultured Chitinophagaceae bacterium
GATGTAGATGCAGAAACAGGAAAGAAGAAAAAAGCAATCGACACATTTGTGTATCATCTTGAACTGTGTACGATGTGTAACCTGTGCGTAGAAGCGTGCCCAACGGGTGCTATTAAAATGGCACAAACATTTGAACATAGTGTGTTTGATAGAAGTCAGCTGACGAAAAAATTAAATAAGCCCGGTTCAAAGATCCGTGCAGGTATCGAGTAATTGATCATTGGTTTTACAAAGAATAGAAATGACAGCATCACAAATCATATTTTATCTCATCTCAGCATTTATTCTGAGCATGGGTGTTTTATCGGTAACCAGCCGTAAGATTTTCCGTTCGGCAATCTGGTTGTTGTTTTCATTAATTGGTATTGCCGCCTTGTACTTCTGGATGGATGTGCAGTTTATTGCTGCGGTACAAATTGTGGTGTACGTTGGCGGTATTGTTGTACTCATCATCTTTTCCATATTTCTTACACAGCAATCAGGAAAAGAAATGCCGAAGGCTCCGCTGTTACGAACAATTGCAGGCGCATTGGCTGTGCTGTTTGGTTTTGCGTTTACCTATTTACTCATCGATCAATACGGATTTCCTACAATCGATCAGCCATTCGACAGTGATGTAGCACGCATTGGTAATGCCATGCTTAACACACAGGAAGGCGGTTATGCATTACCGTTTGAAGTAGTGAGTATTCTCCTGCTTGCAGCAATGGTTGGTTGTATTGTGATTGCCCTTAAAACAAAACCCGAAGAAAAATGAGCGACATCCCCATTTCACATATTCTATTCGTCAGCACAGCGCTGTTCTTTATCGGCATGTATGGCTTGTTTACCCGTCGTAATATGATTACGATGCTGATGGCAATTGAACTGATCCTGAACAGTGTCAACATCAACTTTGTAGTGTTTAACAAATATCTCTACCCCGACAAGTTAGACGGCATCTTCTTCACCATATTCATTGTAACCATTGCTGCTGCAGAAGCTGCAGTGGCAATTGCCATCATTATTAATCTTTACCGCAGTCATAAATCAATTGATGTGGAAGATGCAACTGACATGAAATATTAAAGCCATGAACTACTCATCATACATTGCCCTGATTCCGCTTTTGCCACTGGCAGCATTTGTACTGCTGGGTTTGTTTGGGCGAAAATATTTTAACCGGTCGGCAGGTATCATCGCTACAATGTTGTTACTTGTTGCAGCAGGTTTATCACTCTACACTGCCTACCAATACTTTTTTGTAAATGGTAAAGTGGCGGATACTTACCAAAGTATTACCGCTGTAAAATATACCTGGCTTACGTTCAGTGAAAATGTGTCGATCGATATGGGTATTCTGCTCGATCCGATTTCAGTGATGATGCTGGTGGTGGTTACGTTTGTTTCGCTGATGGTGCACATCTTCAGCCTTGGTTATATGAAAGGCGAAGAACGTTTTGCTACTTACTACGCATTTCTTGGTTTGTTTACATTCTCCATGTTAGGTCTCGTTGTATCATCCAATCTTTTCCAGATCTACATGTTCTGGGAGTTAGTGGGCGCCTCCTCTTATTTACTCATCGGTTATTATTTCCAGAAACCATCTGCTGTTGCTGCATCGAAAAAAGCATTCATTGTTACACGCTTTGCCGATCTTGGTTTTCTCATCGGTATTTTGATTCTTGCGTTTTATGGCGAAAGTTTAGATTTCAATACCATCATTCATAACTTAACTACACAGCAATCTTCACAGTTCTTAGCTATTACATCGGCATCGTTCCTTGGTGTATCGGCTTTAACCTGGGGGTTGGTCATGGTATTCATGGGTGGTGCCGGTAAGAGTGCGATGTTTCCGTTACACATCTGGTTACCCGATGCCATGGAAGGTCCTACGCCAGTTTCGGCATTGATCCACGCTGCAACTATGGTGGTTGCCGGTGTGTTTCTGGTAGCAAGATTGTTTCCTGTTTTCTCCATCAATAGTGATGCGTTAACTGTTGTAACGATCATTGGTGTTACCTCTGCACTGTTTGCAGCCATCATTGCCTGTACACAAACAGATATTAAACGTGTACTCGCTTACTCTACCATGAGCCAGATCGGTTACATGATGTTTGCATTGGGCGTAAGTGGTTATGGTGGTGAGAATGGTCTTGGTTACACTGCATCCATGTTTCACCTCTTTACACATGCATTCTTTAAATCGTTGTTGTTCCTTGGTGCAGGTGCAGTGATTCATTTAGTGCACAGCAACGAAATGAAAGACATGGGCGGCTTACGTAAGTATATGCCGGTTACACATCTTACTTTTTTAATTGCCTGTTTAGCAATTGCAGGTATCTGGCCTTTTGCCGGCTTTTTCAGTAAAGAAGAAATTCTATTGGCAGCTTATAACAAAAGCATGCTTGTTTATGTAATTGCCTTACTTACATCGGGACTCACGGCTTTCTATATGTTCCGTTTATATTTCTCCATTTTCTGGAACAAAGAAACAGATGTACACAACCACCACGGCGAAGGAACTCTCTCCATGAAACTTCCGTTGATGCTGTTAGCAGCTTTTACCATTGCGGCGGGCTTTATTCCGTTTGGTGAATTTGTTTCGGCAGATGGCAAAGCATTGGAATCACATTTTCATTTAAGCTTTTCTATTGCGCCGCTTGCATTAGGTATTGGCGGTATAGCACTTGCATGGATGCTGTATAAAACCGCAAACAACAAACCCCAACAGGTTGCTGCTGCACTCGGTGGTTTGTATAAAGCCGCTTACAAAAAATTCTACATCGACGAATTGTATTTGTTTATCACAAAGAAAATCGTCTTTAATCTAATTGGTCGTCCGGCTGCGTGGATTGACCGCAACATATTTGATGGCCTGATGAATGGCATTGCTGCAACTACAGGAACTATTTCTACACTCATTAAAGGCGTACAATCGGGTAAAATTCAAAACTACCTGTTGTATTTCTTTAGCGGACTGGCTGTATTTCTCATCATCTTTATTTACTTCTGGAAACCATAATATGAACCTCTCATTACTACTTATATTGCCGCTTGTGTTTTCGCTGCTGTTGTTAGCAGTGAAAGGACAAAAACAGGTTCGCAGTGTTGCGTTGGCAGCAGCTGTTATACAACTAGGTGCTGCATTTTATCTGCTTGTGCAGTTTCTGCAGGAACGTGCAGTGAATACTGCTGCTTACTTGTTTGAACACGATCATCAATGGTACCCGGCATTAAAGATCAACTATCATGTTGGTGTAGATGGCATTTCAGTTGCCATGATCTTGCTTACGGCATTTGTTGTATTGGCAGGTGTATTGGTTTCGTGGAAACAGGAAAAGTTGTACAAAGAGTTTTTCTTCCTGCTGTTGTTCCTGAGTGTAGGTGCGTATGGTTTCTTTTTATCACTCGATATTTTCCTGATGTTCTTCTTCCTGGAAGTAGCGGTGATTCCGAAATTCTTACTCATCGGCATCTGGGGCAGTGGCAAAAAAGAATACAGTGCGTTGAAACTGGCGCTGATGTTGATGGCCGGTTCTGCATTGGTGTTTGTTGGTCTCGCAGGTTTGTTCTTCAACAGTAATGTGGAGGGTGCACATACGTTCGATATTGCACAACTTGCAGCCAATCCGTTGCCGGCCGATCTGCAACGCTATTTCTTTCCCTTTGCATTTATCGGTTTTGGCATTTTCACAGCATTGTTTCCATTTCATACATGGGTACCCGATGGCCACTCGAGTGCACCAACTGCAGCATCCATGTTTTTGGCAGGCATCTCGATGAAGCTTGGCGGTTATGGTTGTTTACGTGTTGCAACATGGCTGATGCCCGATGCTGCACAACATTATTCAACCATCATCATCGTTCTTGCATGTATCGCTATTTTATACGGAGCATTTGCTACGATGATGCAGACCGATCTCAAATACATCAATGCCTATTCATCCGTTAGTCACTGCGGTTTTGTATTGCTGGGCATTGGTATGTTAACGAAAACGGCCATCAATGGTGCGGTGTTGCAAATGGTGAGTCATGGTTTAATGACAGCTCTTTTCTTCGCTGTCATTGGCATGATCTACGAGCGTACACATACACGACAAGTGGCACAACTCGGCGGACTGCTAAAAGTAATGCCGTTCATTTCATCCGTATTTGTGATTGCTGGTTTGTGTTCACTTGGGTTACCCGGCTTAAGTGGATTTGTTGCAGAGATGACCGTGTTCATGGGCAGCTGGCAACGGGCCGGTGCATTCTATCATACAGCAACCATCGTTGCCTGTGCATCGATTGTTGTAACAGCAGTGTACATTTTACGTGCAGTTGGTTCCAGCATTATGGGACCAATCAAAAACAACGAGCATTTGAGTTTGAGCGATGCAGGCTGGCACGAAAAAACTGCAGCTGTTGTATTACTGGCAGGAATTTTAATTATGGGTATTGCACCATTCTGGTTAACGGATTTAATTAATCCCGGTACCGAAGTGCTGATGCAAAAGATTGGATCGATAAAGTAAATTAAGCGATGAGTAACTTTTTCCTTTTACTGCAACAGGAACTGCTGTTAACAGCAATCATCTTTGTATTGCTTTTTGTGAAGCTGAGTACAAAGCAATGGAACAGCCAAACAGTGCTTTCCTTCGTCAATATATTATTGGTCGTTAACCTGGCAGCGGGTTTCTTTTTCAAGGAAAAAGGAACACTCTTTGGCGATATGTTTCAAACCAACGATCTGCTGCGGTTCGAAAAAAACATTCTCAACCTCGGCACATTACTTATTTCGTTACAGGCCTACAACTGGCTGCTGAAACACAAACACGCCATAGAGTTTTATCTGCTGATGCTTTCTACCTTGCTGGGTATGTTCTTTATGCTGAGCAGCAGTAACCTGTTGATGTTTTATGTGGGTCTTGAACTGGCAAGTATTCCGTTGGCAGCCTTGGCCAATTTTGATCTGGATAAAAAACGTTCATCCGAAGCAGCCATGAAATACATCATGAGCTCAGCGTTTGCATCGGGCTTATTGCTGTTTGGTATTTCATTGATCTATGGCATGGTTGGTTCAGTAAACTTCACAGACATAGCTGTTGCTGCTTCCGAAAATCCATTGTTTCTGTTTGGCTTTATTTTATTGATTGCAGGTTTTGGTTTTAAAATATCAGCAGTGCCGTTTCATTTATGGACAGCCGATGTGTACGAAGGTGCACCTGTTGCCGTTACCTCTTATCTTTCGGTTATTTCAAAAGGCAGTATGCTGTTTGTAATGACGAGTGTATTGTTTACTGTATTTGCTAACCTGCTGTTTCAATGGTACAATATTGTGGCTGTACTGGCAGTGTTGTCGATGATCGTTGGTAACCTGTTTGCTATCCGTCAGCAAAATATCAAACGCTTTCTTGCTTTCTCTTCTATATCGCAGGTAGGTTTTATTTTAATCGGTATGTCGGGCGCAAATATAGAAAGCCACAGTTCGGTTGTCTATTTTGTACTGGTGTATTTATTTTCGAACCTTGCCGCTTTTGCAGTGATCAACGTTGTAAGCGAAGCAAGCGGAAAAGAAAATATTGATGATTACAAAGGATTGTACAAAACGAATCCTGCGCTTACCTGGGTGTTGGCAATAGCCTTGTTTTCATTAGCCGGTATACCGCCAACAGCTGGTTTCTTTGGTAAATTCTTTTTACTGCTGGGCGGTGCAAGTAAAAACAATTATCCGCTCATTATTGTTGCTGCATTGAACATGGTGATATCGCTTTACTATTACCTGCGCATCATCAAAGCCATGTTTATGGATGCGAATGAAATGCCTGTTGAAAAACTGGCAATCAGCTGGAGTCCGAAAATTTCGATGGCTGTTTGTATGGCAGGTATTGTTGTTACCGGCATCATCAGCGGTGCGTATGAGTATATTTATTCGTTGTTGAAATAAATTGTTACAGGTTACTTGTTACCGGTTACCAGCAACAAGAAACCAGAAACTATAAACTGATTTTATGGCTATTAACAAAAATCATGAATTTGAAGAGCTGGATGGTGTGAAGTGTGCGATCGTGGAAAAGAATGCATCGCCTGAACGTGTAGCCTTTTTAAAAAGCTTACTTGAACAGAATCGCTATACAGTTGTAGTGGTGGCTTCTCCTCCACCTAAAGCGGCACCTGCACCAAAACCGGTTGAAGGTGAAGAAACGCCAGCACCTGTTGAAGCCCCAGCTCCTCCATCAACATTTACCATTGGTGTTACCGATGTTACATTCAACCCCACCAATGCCATTTTCGGTCGTTTGCTGAAAGCAAAAAGCGGACAGATTGTTACGCTTGCTTACTGGAAACAGGAAGAACAAAGCAGTGATGATACAATTCCGTATTTTGCGGAGGACGAAATCATCAGTAAATGGAAGTAAAGAACATGTTCGATAAACAGGCGTTTGAAGAGATTCAACAACGTCTGTTAAACATAAATTACAGTACATCAACTTTTGAAAAATGAAAAAACATCTCTTTATAACAATAATACTCCTACTTCCAATTCTTATTTTCTCTCAAGATTTAGATCGATTGGACAAAGTAAATGGGTTTCGAAAATTTAAGTTAGGCAGTAGTTTAAATTCATTTTCAAATTTAAAGACTCTAAACACAGCGGTCAAGCTAAGAGGGGTAACTGAATACATATATACAGGATCTGATATTACAGATTTTTATGGTGTTCCAATTAAAGAGATTAAACTCGCCTTTTTTAAAAATCGCCTTTACAAAATTGGTGTTAGCTTTGGAACAACGGCAAAAGAATATACCTACGAATACTTCGACTTAATACAAACAAACTTCGAAGTAAACTTTGGTAAAGATTTTCAAAAGATACCTCCATCAACACAACCAGGTCTTTTAAATTGTCATATTTGGGACGCAAAAACTGTAAGGCTTGAAAGTGTACGAGCAAATTTCACTAGTGACAATTCAAAAAACAGCCAAGACTCTTTTGCATATGGATATATTTTGTTTATACATAAAAATCTTCAGAAAGAACAG
>CAYMSG010000208.1:0-7001 GCA_964392955.1 uncultured Chitinophagaceae bacterium
CCATCTATACTTGCTGCAATATAAACAATCACCTTTCTGCTCATATCCTACATTCCGTTTAATACTTTCCTTTTATATTGTTCAACATCATCTTGGCAAATCCATCTTTCGGATCAATCGACAATGCTTTTTGAAACCACTCTGCCGCTTCTTTAAATTTCTTTTGATTGGAATACAATTGACCCGTTACATTATACATCGATGTTTCGTTTGGGAATTCCTCCCGCCCCATCTCCATCACTTCAAATGCTTTCTCAAACTCTTTCATAGTTTCAAACATATCGGAATACATGATATACACCCAGGGATTGGGTGTTTTATCAAATCCTCTTTCTTTAAGAATATTTTTATAATTCGCTTTCACATACGCAAACCCTTTTTCTTCTGTGATTTCCATCAAACTGGTCTCCAGATATTTTTCAGGTTTCCTGGCTGGTTGATTATAAAGTATCTGAAAAATATTGTTGGTTATCTCACGAGGATTCACACGGTTATTGATAAGTACAATTACAATGTAACCATCTTCACGTTCAATTTTAAGATCGGAAGAAAAACCTTTGCCACCACCACTGTGACTGAACAGTGTTTTACCATAGTCAGTTTGTTCGTCTTCCCAACCAAAACTATACTTTGCTGCACGACCGGTATTTACTTTTCCACTCCACATGCTGTCTCGCATGGTTGATGAAAGAAGTTTGCCATTCAGCAAAGCTTTTGCAAAACGATATAAGTCCACCACATTCGACTGCATACCACCATCCGAAAATGCAGGAAATTCTTCAGCCGCTGCATTTACAAATGATTTTCCTGTATACGCTAAGTAAGGTGTTGCTTCCTTTGGTGCAAAAAAAGTAGCCGGATAATGAATATACGATTGCTGAATGCCTGCAGGTTTAAAAATACGCTCTTCAAGCGCCTGCATGTACGGGTTACCTGTTGTTTTCTCAATGATCTTCCCTAATAAAATAAAGCCTGAATTGGAATAATCAAAGCGTTGACCAACATAGTCCAGTGTTGGCTCCATTTCAATCACATACGGCATTACATCGTTGAGCGATTTCAGTTGATGACGTTCCGTTTCAAAATTTTTATGCATCATATAGTTGCCAACACCGGATGTATGTGTCAGCAAATGATAAACGGTTATACTGTCGGCTTTCTTCACCTTGTATTCCGGTAAAAGAGAAGCCAATGTTTGATCCACAGATAATTTTCCCTCCTGCACCAACTGCATAATGAGTGTAGCAGTAAAGGTTTTACCCATGGAAGCAATGTTGAAATTCGTTGTAATGCGATTGGGTATTTTTTCTTCCCGGTTCGCATAACCAATGGAACGCTGATAAAGTACATCGTTCCCTTTTGCAACCAATACATTTCCTGAGAACTGTTTGGTTTCGATATACTGTTGCAGGAGGCTGTCAATTTTTGATTGTACCTGTACTGGTAATTGTGCACTTACTTTTTGTGTAAGAAAAAATAAGAGGATGAAGGTTTGTTTCATACTTCAAATATATTCTTACAGTAATGCAAACACAATCACATGAACATGTGAAAAGGGGCATTTGAGCCCCTCACTTAACCAAACCAACAACTGCCAGTTATTGATCAATACGTGTATGTAAATAATATAGATACACTGCTGATGTTCAATGATGATTTTTTAGTAGCGATCATTCCATCCGAATAATATGTGTACTCGAGTGAATTTATCTGATGGATCGAACCGGTATGTGTAAAGCTTTGGATGCGGCCGGGGTTATTGATGGCAACAACCACATCTGGCAAATACAACGGTGTACCAAACAACAGATCAGGGTTCCGGTAACGGTCGTACTGATCGTACAACGTACCGCCCATTGAAGTAAACGGATCCGTTAAACTGATCCTGTAAAAATTTTCAATGCGTTTCAGGTTACCATCACTGTGATATTGATAGGTTTGCTTTGTTTCAGCCGGCTCATTTATATGTGGATTACTGATCTGTTCAAGCCATTCAATTAATTGTCCTTTGCTATTGAATGTGTAATGAATTGTTGAACGCAATGCACCATTTAAAGAATAATATTTTGTTGTTTTTACCCTTCCCGCTTCAGTGATATACTCCACCCGGCCCGATTGTGATTCTGCTTTTGTGATGACATTGTTTTCATAAGTATAGTTCGTCTCCAGCCTTGTTACTCCCGAGCCTCCTACAAACTGCGAAGTATATTTTGTAAGCCTGCGGGCCGCATTATACTGGTATTCCCTGAATTCATTTTCAGCATTTGCAATTTTACTTACATATCTGGCTATTGGTGTAACCGGCGGTTGAAAAGGATCAGTAAACGGCTTGCAGGAACTGATCGAAACAATTATCAGCACCAAGGCATAATACATGGTTCGCATAAAATGATAAGGTTTAATGGGTACAAATATGGGAAAACTCAACCCAGCATGCAACCACATGATCATGTGAAACTGTACTGGATTACATAGCCATCGCTTTCATATTGTCAACAGCTTTCTGTTGTACGGAAATTTCGCTGAGTGTACGTTCAATCTGCAGAAAATGCCGCTGCTCATGTGCAATAAAGAAACGGAACGTATCGCCCAGTTTCAACTTGATCAATTTTGTGAGCGAAGTTGGAATACGGTTGTATTCAAGATTTGCTGTACGTGCTATTTGCAGCAGGTTCAATAAATGATGTTGATGATTGATGAATTCTGTTAACATAGCCGCTGCAGCGGGCTGTGCCGAAGGAACGGCATTGGATGGTGATTTCATTTTTGATGCAATGGTTTTCTCTTCCGTAGGCTTCATGAGCTTTGTAAAATAATTGCCCAGCCAACCGGGTGTAAAATCCCTGTTGGGTCCCGATTGATTCAAATGCAATTTCTGTTCAATGGCTGTAATGTAATACCTGGCATAAAAATTAAGATGCTCCAGCACCTGTGCCACACTCCACCTGCCGGGCGCAGGCACCTGCTGTAATACGTGTGCAGGCATTGTTTGCAAGGTTGAGCAATACAATAAAATTTCACGCACATCCGCCTGTAATAGTTCAAGAAGTGTATTACTGTTGATCTGTTTCATGTTTTTCGATTTACCACAAATTTCAAACAGACCAGGAAAACGGTTCTTGGTAAACACCAAGATTTCTACAGGAAGCAATTTTAAATTTTGACAGAGCCTAACAGCTTACTGAAGTTGGTGGCATCCATACCGAGATAAGAGGCGAGATATTTATGTGGTACGAGGTTCAGTATATGCGGACTACGTTGCAGGAGTGTCCTGAATTTTTCTTCGTTGCTGAAACACTGCAACTCTACATGCCGGTGCAGTGCACCCTTTAATGCAAAAGCGGTTGTTTTAAATAAAAATTGTTGAATAGCAGGAGAAGCTTTCATCAGTTGATCCACTTCATCATAGGAAATACGCAGAAAACGACTGGCCGTTATAGTTTCTAAAAAATAAAGGGAAGGTGTTTGTGTAAGAAAACTATCAGCCACTCCACTGAAAGATGGAGGATAGGTAAACACGATGGTTGCTTCTTTGTTGCCCTCGCCAATGTAAAAAGCCCGTTGCAACCCTTCGATTACAAAATAAACATAACGCTCTGTTTCACCGGCAGCAGTAAGAATGGTTTTACGCTTTACCGTTAACGGTTGCCAGTTGGCAGTAAAGCGTTCCAGCTCTGCTTCCGGCAACGGATGAATCTGTTGTACAAATTGTTTGAGCAATTCAATTTCCATCCTGCTAAAGATAAGCAAAGCTGGAGTTGCAGAAAAGCAAGATCAGTTATTTTCGGGATTACCAACACAGTTGATCAACAGGTAACCAAAGCCCGTACCGGTTGGAACAACGTAGATATGTGCCCACATTAAATCGTTCATAAAAAATAGTTTACTACTATACTAACGAAATCAATGTGAAGATAGATTGCAGTACCCCGTGAATCAATCGCATAACTGTGTGAATTGTGGAATGTACAGCGTGAAATGATGTGAGCTGGCATCACATCTGCGGGCATTAGTGGGCGGAGTTTAGCAGGGCAAAAGAATGCAGGTCAATATAACGTCCGTTTTTCATTTCACATTCTTTTCGAACGCCTTCATGCGTAAAGCCAAGCTTTGTAAGCAATTGCATGCTGGCATTGTTTTCGCCTTCCACAATTGCCTCGATACGATGGATATCCAATACAGTGAAAGCATACTGACAGATAGAGCGGATGGCTTCTGATGCATAGCCACGACCTTGCTCTTCGGGCAGTATCCAGTAACCAAGCTCAATACATTTATGCTCCCGTTTGTGTTGATGGAGACCGCCATTCCCAATCACTCCTGAAGGGTTTTCTTTTTTGCTGAATGCCCACCAGATACCGTCTCCTGTGTTATAAATTTCGTTGTACCAATCGAGTTGCACCTGCACTTCCTCCAAGGAATGATAGACGACCGACATATGCTGATTCACCCTCGGATCGCTGTAGCCTTTTAAGACAGCGGCCGCATCGGTTTCTTCAACCTTTCGTAATATTAAACGTTCTGTAACAAGAACAGGAAACATCTGCATTTCTTTCCGGAAAAATAAAAAATCCTGTTCGATAACTAACAGGATACATGTGATTATTTGTTGAGATTAACCATCAAACCCATCCGCACCGTTACATTCGGATCGAGATAAGGATTTGCTGCCACCCATCCGTTGGTCTTTGCTTCTGCTTCTGCATACAACTTCAATGATTTTCCGGTTGGATAAAAAGCACGCAGTTGTAACAATCCACCGGGTTCAGCTTTGGTGCTTGTAAATAATTGTTCTTTGGGTTGAAGCCACAGCATTCCTCTTGCCTGTATTGGTATTTGTTTGCTGCCTGCACGTAGTTTGATCGCAGGATTTTCCACTTCAATACCGGGCCAAAGTTTTTCTTTGTTTCGGTATCCATGTAAACCTACCATCCATTGCGAACCTCTGGTTTCAAGAAATAAATCCAGCCCTAGATCATAACCAAATGAATTGAGAATATGACGAACTGCAAAATTAAACACCGTTTGTTCACTCAATTTGATGCGATGAATACCTACCATGGATGGCGAAATAAAATTCAGGTACTGCATTCGCCCCATTTTACTTAAATACTGATCTTCTTCTGCGGTAAGCTGACTACGTTTAATAGCCCTGTTAATTCCTGTTCCGTTTGGATGTGTACCACGGTTGCTGTATGGTTCATTGATGCGATGCAGATCGTATACCCAGGCTGTAAAATCCCATCCAACAAAATCACGATCTTTTACAGCAACACCGTATTTATTCATACTGTCGATACTGGCATCGTAATCTTTTTGTTTGAACTGATTTACATAACCAATTGCCTGATTGGTAACAAGAATATTCATGGCAACATTTGGCTGATTGGTACGTTGGAAAAAATTATCTTTCTGCAACGCTCTTACCAATTGATACTGCGCTTCAATACCTGCTGCAAAACTACGCACCATATTTTGTGGTGCTGCCGTTTTAAACCGTATCATATCTTCATCCAGCACATGCGATACTGATCCGCTTGGAATACCACCGCCGAAACGATAATAGGTTTCATCAAAGCTGGCAGCACATTGATGGGTAACACCATTCCGGTGAAACTCTTCGTGCAGCCAAACGGGCCCAAACACCATCAGATGATATGCCAGTGCATAATCAATTACACCGGCTGTTGCATTGGCTGCAAGCCGGTTCAGCAATTTCTTCTTCTTATTTACAGGTGTAATCCATTTGTTCCATAACCGGTTGTTGAAATAATAATTTGTTGCATGCAGATTCTTGGTAACAGCAAGTGCCTGCTGCATGGAAGGACTTTCATAGCCACGTATAAAATCACCTAACGTGGGATGTACTGTCCCACCCGATGGCAATTGCATACGCTTGTTGTACGACATACCTGCTGCATATTTCATGTGCGGAAATTCAAGTATAGGAAAATCGAGAATGAGGCGGTTCTTTGAATTCGTTGAAGTATCCTGGCCCATAGCCATACAGCAACAGAACAGCAGTGCTAAGACAAAACTAAACTTACTGAAATACATGATAAGGTTATTTGATGATAAAGTAGCTGCAAAATAATAAATTGCGCAAACCAACCGTAACGGATGTGGATGAACTGTATGTTACAGTTCGTTTCGTTACGGAAACGTTTGTAAAAAACGGTATGAATTGAAAAACAGACCGTATGTAATTCCTGATAGAATATTTACAGCAACTTATCCTTAAATGCTTTTGCCACCGCCTCACTTTTCGAATTGACGTGTAGTTTTTCGTAGATCTTTTTAATATGGCTGCGTACCGTATCAATGGAAATAAACATTTCAGAAGCGATCATTTTATAACTGAATCCATCAACCAGTAACTGCAGTACTTGTTTTTCACGGTCGCTCAAATTGTATTCTTCGTTTTGAATACTGCTGTTCACCTGCGAAAACATTTTGAGTACCTGTGTGGCAATGGAAGCTGTCATGGGGGCACCACCACTGGCTGCTTCTTCAATATACTCGAGCAATTTGGCGGGTGGCGTTTTCTTGAGGATATATCCGTTTGCACCATTGCGGATGGCTTCAAATACATTCTTATTATCATCAAATACGGTGAGCATTAAAATCTTCACCGTGCTGTTTTGTGAACGGATCAGTTTCAACCCTTCAATTCCATTGGTGCCCGGCATATCAATGTCCATTAGGATCACATCGGGGTTCCAGGCCTTCACTTCATCGGTTACATTGTCGCAGTTTTTGTAGGATGCAAGTACAGTAAATCCATCACTGCCATCGATCAGCATCGTTAATCCTTCACGCAGTTGCGGATTATCTTCATACAGCATTACTTTAATCATGGTACTTCTATTTATACAAATTTACTATTCCAATACAGCTGTCCAATCACATAAACATGTACCTGTCAAAATCCTCTGCCACCCGTGAGCAACATGTACAGGCGGGGAAGAAAGCGGTGCAGCACACTTCCCATCCATATACAA
>CAYMSG010000209.1:0-6922 GCA_964392955.1 uncultured Chitinophagaceae bacterium
CTAATAAAGCATTCTTTTCGATCTTCGTTTTACAACTGAAAAATCCACAAATAAATAAGAATAGTAAAGAACGCATATCAGGTATTTATTAGTACAGTTAACCGGGTTCGCTGATACAAATAACAATATTTGTCTTTTAACTATTCACTATTGCCCATTCACCATTCAAATTACCCCGCCTTACTCTCCAACTCCATCACCTTCTCAAATGCTGCTTCGTATTCTGTATTCAATTGTGTTAATTCTTTACTCAGCTTTTGATAAGACATTTCGGTTTGCTTGAATTTATCTTTATCAGAATAAGTAGCAGGGTCGGAGAGTTGGGCTTCCATCTTATTTTTTTCAATGGTAGTAGCGTTGATCTTTTCTTCCAGTTGCTGCAGCATGCGTTGCTGCTTCTGCAATTCTTTCTTCAGCTCTTTATTGATCACCATTTTGGTATCAGCAACAGGAGCAGGGGTTGGCTTTTCTTCCACCACCTTTTTTACTTCTGTTTTCTTTTCGCTCGAAGCTGATAGCTCACGGCTCGCAGCTTCCTTCTTCGCCATCCGTTCTTTCCACTCTAAGTATTCAGTATAAGTGCCTTTGAATTCTTTGATCTCCTCATCCACAATTTCCCAGATCTTATTGGCTGTTTGTGATACAAAGAAACGATCGTGACTCACTAAAATAATACTGCCCTGGTATTTGTTCAATGCTTCAATGAGTAATTCAACCGAGTGCATATCCAGGTGGTTCGTCGGTTCATCGAGCATCAGGAAATTGGCTTTGCTGATGATCGTTTTCGCCAGTGCAATCCTTGCTTTTTCACCACCACTCAATACTTTGATCTTTTTATCAATATCATCACCCCCAAATAAAAAGCAACCAAGCAGGGTGCGCAATTCCTGGTCGGTTTTTTGTGTACCACAGGTTTTTAATTCGTCAAGTAATGTATGGTTAAGGCCCAGTGATTCCAACTGATGCTGGGCATAAAAACTCTTATCAACATTGTGCCCCCATTTCCGTTCGCCTTCAAATGTTTCAACACCGGCGATGATACGCAGCAGGGTAGATTTACCTTTACCATTCGCACCAATCAACGCAATTTTATCGCCCCGTTCAATTTCGGCACTGGCATTGGTTACAATCTTAGTTGCACCGTAATGTTTGCTTACATGCTTCAGTTCGCACAACACTTTGCCCGGCATTTTATCAATGGCAAAATTGATGCGGATATTCGGACGGTCATTGGTAGGAGCTTCGAGTATATCCAGCTTTTCTAATTTCTTAATAGCAGTTTGTGCAGCGGCCGCTTTACTTGCTTTGGCACGGAAACGCTCAATAAAACGTTCCTGCTGACGGATAAAATCCTGCTGGTTTTCAAATGCCTTTTGCTGCAATTCCATCCGTATCTCTTTTTCTTTGAGATAGAAGGAGTAGTTGCCGCCGTAAATATGCAAATCCTGTTGAAATACTTCCACGATCTTGGTGACCATCCGGTCAAGGAACCAACGGTCGTGCGATACAATTACAACCGAGCCCTGGTAGTGCAGCAAATATTTTTCCAGCCATTCAATACTTGGGAGATCCAGGTGGTTTGTCGGTTCATCCAATAACAGTAAGTCGGGCTGTTGTAAAATCATTTTTGCCAGCAGCACACGCATACGCCAGCCACCGCTGAATTCTTTGTAGGGACGTTGCAGATCACTGTTTGAAAAACCAAGCCCTTGCAGGATTTCTTCTGTTTTGTGATGAATATTGTATCCATCGAGCGTATCCATTTCGTGCAGCTTATCGCTGTACAAATGAAGCAGTGCTTCATCTTCGTGATTCTTTTCCAGTTGAATTCCCAACTCTTCAATTTCTTTTTCCAGCAACAATACTTTTTCAAACGCACCAAACGCTACTTGCAGGATCGATTCATTGGTATCAAAACTCAACAGGTCCTGGTGCAGGTAGCCTATGCTTGTATTGCGGCTGCGGATCACTTCGCCTTTCGAGGGTTGGTATTCGCCCACCAGCAACTTCAACAGGGTGGATTTGCCCGTACCATTGTATCCTATCAGTCCGATACGTTCATTGGGATGGATATGCCAGGTAGCATCTTCCACAATCGCTCTTGCTCCAAACTCAAATGTTACATTTTGAAATCCTGCCAGCATAATTTTTCTTAAAAATGAGCGGCAAAGATAAGTAAGACCCATGAGGTTTGCGGTAAGACCTGTAAGGTTTGCCGGGCTGCATCGCTGTGCTCCAACCTTATAGGTCTAATCAATAGGTCTTATCTTTGCCCAAAATTTTATAATATGAAAAAAACGTTGCTTATTCTCTCTGTGATTGTGCTGGCAGCCGCCTGTAAAAACAAAGAAGACAAAACAGCCGAGCCGGAAACAGCTGAACCAAAAGCTGCGAACGGTTATGCATATACTGAAGCCTTCAATCAGTCAATGAACAATGTGTTGAATGCGTATTATAACCTGAAAGATGCGTTTGTAGCCAGTGATACGGTGAAAATAAATACCGAAGCGGTTGTGTTAAAAAACTTACTGGATAGTTTTAAACTGGACGAAGTTCAGCAGTTTGATACACTCGGTTTTGCAAGTATCAATGGTCGTCCCGGTGATGTAGCAGCTGAAATCAGCGGAATGCTGGGCGAAAAAGAACTGGAGAAAAAGCGGGAATCGTTTGAAATGGTGTCAAATGCATTTTACGATATGGTACGGGTAATTAAACCTACTGGTGCAACCATCTACTATCAATACTGCCCGATGGCTTTTAATGATAAAGGTGCGTATTGGCTGAGCAGTGCCGACAGTATCATGAATCCTTATTTCGGTAAAAAAATGCTCACCTGCGGGGAAGTGAAGGAGACGTTGAAATTCTAATAAGGCAAGTGGTGAGTCGTCAGTCGTGAATGGGAAACCTCAACTGTATTCTTCACGACTGACGATTCACGATTTTTTGCCAACAATTCCTGTTGTTTGCTTGTAATAGAGGTGTACTTCTAAAACCGGGAAAATTTCCGCATGCATTATCTGAAACCGATCATTTTTCTGCTGACCTGCGTATTCACATTATCTGTTGTATCTGCACAGGAAAAATTCACCATCAGCGGCTATGTAAAAGACAGTACCAGCAATGAAACCATTATTGGTGCCACCGTTGCCATCAAGGGCCGCACAAAAGGGATCAGCTCCAATCAATACGGCTTCTTTTCCATATCAGTTGAAAAAGGCAGTTATACATTGATCGTATCACACGTAGGGTACGAAGCAAAGGAACTGTTGATCGATATCAAAGAAAACCGGCAGTTGAATGTTGATCTTTCGCCCCGTATCAGTATTTCACAGGAAGTGATCATTTATGCACGCAAGCGGGACATCAATGTGAAAGAAGCACAGATGGGCAAGTTTGAATTGAGCATGAACCAGATCCGCTCTGTTCCTGCATTGGCCGGTGAAGTGGATCCTATTAAAGTATTGCAATTGTTGCCCGGTGTACGCAATGCAGGCGAAGGCAACAGCGGTTTGTATGTGCGTGGTGGCGGCCCCGATCAGAATTTAATTTTATTGGATGATGCCGTGGTGTACAATCCCGGCCATTTGTTTGGTTTCTTTTCAGTGTTTAACAGCGATGCATTAAAAAATGTAACGCTTATCAAAGGAGGAATGCCGTCGAATTATGGAGGCCGAATCAGCAGTGTGGTGGATGTGGCCATGAAAGAAGGTAACAGTAAAAAGTTCCAGGTGGAAGGTGGTATAGGTACAATTTCTTCACGTGTGTCGATACAAGGACCGTTAGTAAAAGAAAAAGCATCCTTTATTGTTTCTGCCCGTCGTACCTATGTTGATATTCTTGCCAAGCCCTTCATCAAAAAAGAAAGCGCTTTCTTCGGCAGTGGTTATTATTTCTACGATCTCAATACTAAATTCAATTATAAATTTTCGGAGAAAGACCGCCTGTATGCCAGTGGCTACTTCGGGCGTGATGTATTTACGTTCAACAACAGCGAACGGAGTTTCCGGGCCCGTATTCCCTGGGGCAATTCAACTGGTACAGTGCGCTGGAACCATGTGTTCAACAGCAAACTCTTTTCCAATACATCTGTTGTGTGGAACGATTACCAGTTTGCATTTGGCGGTGTCCAAAGTAATTTCGAAATCAACCTGCAATCAGCGATACGTGATGTAGGTGCAAAAATTGATTTTGATTATTATCCCGTAACCGGTCACCAGATCAAATACGGCATCAATTATACCTATCACAAATTCAATCCGCAAACCACCAGTGGTAAAAGTGGTGACATTGTATTTGAACCACAAACCGTGAACAACAAGTTTGCACATGAACTGGCAGCGTATGTTATGGACGATTGGGAAGTAAACGATCATCTCAAGATCAACTATGGTTTCCGTTATTCAACCTTCCAACAGGTAGGTCCGTATACACGTTATGTGAAAGATGAGAACGGCAATAAACTCGACAGTACTGTGTTTGGAAAAGGGCAGGGCATCAAAACCTATGGAGGATTGGAACCACGCATCACCTTGCGGTATGCACTCGATGATGCCACTTCTATTAAAGCGGCAGTAACACGTAACCTGCAGTTTATTCATCTGGTTAGTAATGCAGGTACCACTTTGCCACAGGATATTTGGGTGCCGAGTACGTTTCGTGTAAAGCCACAGATCGGCTGGCAATATGCCGCCGGGCTGTATAAGAATTTCAAAGACAATATGTGGGAAACATCGGTAGAGTTGTATTACAAATCGATGGCTAACCAGATCGAATACAAAGAAGGATACACACCTGGTATTGGTGATCCCGAAGAAAGTTTTGTGTTCGGCAAAGGATGGAGTTATGGTGCTGAGTTTTATGTAAACAAAGCAAGAGGAAACTTTACAGGATGGATCGGTTATACCTTATCGTGGACCTGGCGCCGTTTTGCGGAACTGAATGATGGCGATAAGTATCCCGGACGTTTTGACCGCCGGCACGATCTCAGTATTGTAGCCAACTATCAGAAAACAAAAAAATGGAAATACTCGGCCGTATTTGTATTCGGCAGTGGCAATGCATTTACATTACCCGAACGTTTCTTTTTAGTGGATGGTGTACTAACGCAGCAGTATAGCCGCATTAATCAATACCGCCTGCCCGATTATCACCGGTTGGATTTCTCAGCCATTTATACACCTCAGCCAAAGAAACCACGGAAGTTGAAAACGGAATGGGTGTTCAGCGTGTACAATGCATACAGCCGGCAGAATCCTTATTTTATTTATTACGATCAGCAGGGGAATCCACTGCAAGGAACATTGGAAGTGGAAGCACGGCAGGTGTCACTGTTTCCCGTTATTCCAAGTGTAACATTGAATTTTAAATTGTAAGTAAACTCGAACACATTCCTTGTTATTTGCCCTGCATTTTTGCAATAAAACTTTTTCTATTGTATGTCGAATTGTAAGGGAATAGTTGTAACCTGATCTGCTGCCCCAACTTTTATGGATGAAGCAGTAGAAGTACTCTTCACAACACCGTTTACATAAATATTACAGGTAGCAGTGCCCGGGCCTGTCAGAAAAATATTTTGTGCATTCATAAAAAGAGTAATTGGACGGTAAGCCGTTTTTGCCTCTATTGTTTTTGCCCAGTTTGTACCGGTAGTAAAATCAGAGTAGGTAACAGGTGATGCCAGCCCATTTTTTGTAATAACATTGACTGTAGAACTGATTGGCGTGCTTGTAATTACTTCAAAAGTAATATTGAATTTCTCAATACGATTTTTCTTGCAACCGAGGAGGCAAAAGCTGGCAATCAAAAAGTTTAGCAGATATTTGTAGTGCATGTGCAACGTTTAAATAATTTAATTTAATAAAGTTAGTGTATAGCCATATCTCTTGTAGTCAAAAAGATGAAGTTATTTTCAATTCACATGAATTCAGTACAAAGGTTATTTTACCGGTCTACACTATCAGTGATTCAGGATAAAACGTTAAATTCAAGTTGCCGTTACTGCTGAGATTCTTCTCTTCTTAGGGTGAATCTGTTAATTTTTCGAAAGCGGTTATCCTCTATGTTGCTTTATACTGAGTTCAGCGGCGGAATACTGCTATCTTTGCAGCCATGCACCGTTACTGTTTACATAAACATGTCTTTCTCAGTATACTGCCTGTTTTCGCTGAATAGCATACAGGTTCTTCCTTTGGTGCATTTTTCCTATTTCTAATTTTTTAAACTGATTGATCATGAACAATGACAGAAACCCCGTCGTTCTCTGCGAAGAGGATTTTTCCAAATTAAAGCAGATCGTGAATATGCACGGAACTGCCGAAGCAAATGAAATGACACTGGCTTACGAAGTGGGCCGGGCCATTGTTGTAAAAGATGATGCGTTTCCTCCCAATACGGTACGGATTGGATCGAAAGTAAAAGTGGAAGATGTGCAAACGGCAAAGTCGCATGAATTTATGATTGTGATGCCAGAAGATGCTGATATCAAAGAAAAGAAAGTATCTGTGCTTACGCCCATGGCTGCAGCCATCATTGGTTTTCGTGAAGGCGAAGAAGCTGTATGGAAAATGCCGGCCGGTTTAAAGCAACTGAAAGTGCTGGAAGTTGTAAATACGCCTGCATTTGCATAGTATCATTCCTTTTAGTCGAAACGATTTACATACAGTAGTTGCACGAAGATACCGGAAATGAATGCTTACACATTAATGGAGCGGTCTCGTGCAACTACTTTCCATGTTGTAACTGCTTCATTGTTTTCAACAACAACTGCTTTTTCATATAACGCAACAGTAGGACAAATATGAACAGGCACGGCATACAACTCATCACCCACACTGAATACACTGCTGTCAGCTACTTTTAAAACCAGATGTTCTTCGCTTTGTGCAACAGGCGTTACTGCAGGAGCATTTAAAAAATGAACACG
>CAYMSG010000210.1:0-6891 GCA_964392955.1 uncultured Chitinophagaceae bacterium
CAAAACCTTAAAAAAGAGAAGAATTTGTTTGGTTTTTTGCACAGTTCATGTTATGGTGTGTTTTTCTCATTTCGCCCGTGTCAATAGTTTTGAGTTAAATATATTTCTGTCCGTTTTGCAACCGTGTGTTATTTGGGATTTCTCAATGTTGCCAACTCCTACATAAATGTTTGTCCAACAGTCTTTTTCAGAACTGTCTATGTATTCGTTCATTCCATAAATATTTTCGTTTTCGTCTTCAAATGTTCCTTCTGCTCCAAAATAAAATACAGGCTCAAGGTCTGCTATTCCTTGCCTTTGGTTTGTTTTCTGTCCGTTGGTTTCTTCATAGTAGTTATATTCCAAAGTCGAGTAGTTAATACGTTTTACTGTCAGAACTTGTTTTTTACCATTCACAGTTTTTTTATAAGTAACCTGCTGATTTAATGGTAAGTCTGTCGGAATGATTATGTGTTCAACTCTGTCATTGTTTATGATTATTGTGTCGTCAATGAGTGAAACTGTTTCGTAAATACTATGCCGATCTTTAAATTCCATCAAAAAAGTCTGCGAATATTTCGTTTCGTCTCCAATGAAAAATTTCGTGTTTAATTGTTTCGCATTTAGGTCATTCCAAAGTGTTTCTAAATACTTACTGTCTCCCAAGTCAAACCCAAAGTCATTCCCTTCTTTTAAATACTGTCCACTTCCTCTGAATTGTCTTGTTGTACCGTCTTTGAAATGAACTGATATAAAAAATCTTGTCATTGATTTAATTGGTCCAAGTGATTTTGAGTTGTTCCATTTAATTACAAACTCACTTTTCTGTTTCTCGGTCAATCGTTTTTTGTCTGACTGTATTGAGTCAATTTGTTTGGATTTATTGTTGACTTCAATAAAGTCAACTGTTTCTATGTCAATTTTGGATTTCTCAAAATTTGATTTAGTCTTTGCCTGTCCGCAAGCTGTTAAAGTTATCGAAATGATAAAGGTCAATATGTATGTCAATTGTCTCATGGTCGTCTTTTTAAAATGCACCATAACACACTAAAATACGCAACTCCTCCTAAAATCAAAACTTCCAACTCTTAGCTTTTCATCAATTGCTATATGCGTTTTTAGACCTGCCTGCCGTCAGGCAGGTTGTTAGGTTGCACAATTACCACAAAAAAATCCGTGTACAACTATACACGGATTATCAATATCTCTAAAACTAATTCTCTATGCCGAATTCCTCGCCGCATTAATAATACCGAACGAACTGCGGATGATGAGCTTTTCATACGCAGCTTTGTGCGTCGATTGTTGTCCACGTTCATTCATCTCCCTGCATTTGGCAATAGCATATTGCTGAATGGTGATAAGTGGCATCACAATCCGTTCACGCATTTGAATGGATAATTGTTCAACGGGATAGTCTTCCATCAACTCTGTATTGCCGCTCAGCAGCAACACATATTTCTTCGTGAGTTCGTATTCGTTGTAGATCATCTGCCATATCTCACCATACACCGGATGATCACGCAGGTATTCTGTTAACGGGAAGAAACATTTCTTCATCGCCATCTCACAGTTGTCCATGAGTGTTTTAATGAACAATGAATTTTGATACAGTTGTTTGAATTCAGCAAAACGTCCCTGGTCGTCCAATGCTTTCAATGCGGTGCCCACTCCATAGTAACCGGTTACGTTTTGTTTGATCTGGCTCCACGCACCTACATAGGGAATTGCACGGAGATCTTTTAATTCAAGACGTGCAGAACCGCCACGCTTGGCAGGGCGGCTGGCAATATTGGTTTCGCTGTAATATTTCAACGGACTTACATCTACGAGGTATTGCATAAAGTAGGGATGCTTCTTTAATTCCACATAGGCATCAAAACTTTTCTTTGCTACTTCCAGTATCAATTCTTCTTCCTGTTTCTGCAAAGCAGTGGAGGAAGAAAACAAATCGTTGCTGATACCGGCATTGAGCAACTGTTCGATATTGAACTGTGCCGAATCGTGTGTGCCAAAATTGGAACTCACGGTTTGTCCCTGTACTGTTAATTGAATTTCTTTGTTGGAAATCTGCTTGCCCATGGATGCATAGAAGCGATGTGTTTTACCACCGCCACGTGCAGGAGGTCCGCCACGTCCGTCAAAAAATACAACGCTGTATCCATATTCGCCGGAGATACGGGTGAGTTCTTCTTTGGCTTTAAAAATTCCCCAGTTGGCCATCAGGTAACCGCCATCTTTTGTACCATCACTAAACCCAAGCATAATGGTTTGCTGTTTCTTCCGTTGCTGCAAGTGATCTTTGTACACTTCATTTTCATACAAAGCTTTCATGACAGCCGGTGCCTGTTGCAGATCGTCCACTGTTTCAAACAAGGGCACAATGTCGATGGGCATCGAATCTTTGTTCCAGCCGCTGAGCAGCAACAGTTGAAACACTTCCATTACATTTTCGGCACTGGTACATTGGCTGATGATATAACGGTTGCAGCCATCTTCTCCATTGGATTGTTGAATGGTGCGGATATTGTACATCACATCGAGTGTTTCTTTTACCAACTCATTCGATGCTTTGTTTTCTGTATTGATTTTGTAAGCCGGCAAATACGGGAACGATATTGTTGGATCGCTGGCAGCAATGGCCGATAATACCTGCCGGTGTACCGAACTGTCTTGCCGTATATCCAGCGACGCAAAATGCAAACCAAACAACTGCACACGATTGATGAGTTGCTCCACCGATTGCTGAAACAAACCATTGTGCTGATGAATGAGGATGCTGCGTATTTCAAACAGGGTAGCCAGTATTTCTTCTTTTGATAAACTGGTGGTGTGGCCGGGAATAAAAATATTATCGTAGAGTTTCTTTTCCAGTTCGGCAAGTAATACATCTACGCCATGAAATGTAAGGCGGCGTTTTAAACGGCGTACTTCCAGGTAATAACATTTGATGATAGAGCCACGCAGCAATGCAGCTACTTTTAACGTAATATCTGTTACAACAAACGGATTACCATCTCTGTCGCCACCGGGCCAGAAACCCATACGGATCAATGGCTGGTTAAAATCCATACCTAACTGTAACTGATTTTTAATGGAACTATAAATTTTTCCGGCAGCTGCGTAAAACACATTTTCCAGGTACCAGATCAAACTCACTGCTTCATCGTATGGTGTGGGGCGTTGCTTTTTTAAGAAGGGTGTTTTACCCAGTTGTTGTAAATAAGTATTAATGAGTGCTGCATTGTTTTCGGCCAATGCTTTCGACAGATCATGAATAATACCCAGCACCGAACCGGGATAAAATTGGGTAGGGTGCGCCGTTAGTACCAGGCGGATGCAATAGTCGCTGAGTTTTTGTTCCAGCTCTTTTTCTTTGTGCTTGATCTGCACTTCGTTAAAAAGTTGTTTGAGTGAACCTGATCCCTGCATATCATTCACTTCACGAAACGAAGCATCTTCCAATGCGTCAAACAACACGATCTGCCGTTCGGCATATTGTACAAAGCGAAACAACAGATCGATCTGTTCCTGCTCTTTCTGATACGTAGTGTGACGGTTGAAAAAATCTTCCAGTATCTCTACCGGACTTTGTTTTTTCTTATACCCATCTTCACTGTTTGTAAGCAGTAACGACAAAAGAATGCCTGTCCGCTCAATACGATGAAACGGAAGTGACGTAAACAAACTGTTGTAGAGTTGAAACCTGATCCCTACCAGGTTTTTAAATTGTTGCAGACGTGCTGCATGTGAAAATGACATAGTAATCCTGTTTTAAAGCAGGCAATCGTGGCACGGAAGATAAAAAGAAATGAAGGGCTGAAAAAATTTGTTTACGCAAACGAAAGCCGCCTTACGGGGCGGCTGTGCTTTTCCAGATTAGACTGAAGTACTTGATAGGTGTGTTAAAATCGAAAGAAGTGTTTTTTAAAGGCTGTGTATGAGTAATAAGGTTTCATGGTTCATGTGTTCTTTCTTATGAGCTGCCTGTAATACGCAGGCTTGCCGTATATGTAGTTTCTTTTTTTGTTTTACCTGTGGTTTCAACAAATGAACGCTTGTAAACTGAAACAGATCGTTCGAAATTGTTTTGGCAACAAGCTGTGCGGTTTGCTGTGCATTGTATTGCTTGCTTACGAACAACTGTGTGCAGGTTTGGTTCCGGAGCACTACCCAGGCTGCGAGTACCAGTACTACCAAAATTCCTTTTTTCATGTTGAACAGTTTATTTGTTGATGTTGATAGGTCAAAGATAGTATGCGCATTTGCCGGCACAATCGCATAAATATGTGAAAAGCGGTTTTCGTTGGGTGAACTGTATAAAAGAGGAAATAAACCGTTGTTGGCACAAATAAAAAAAGCCACATGGCTGTGGCTTTTGCTGCAACAAGGTTCGGTTATTACTGTACAGTTGTTGTACTCCACTTCTTGATCTGCATGTCAATATCATTGTCGGCGTAAAAAAGAAGATCACCGATATTTTTAATTTCCACCTTTGCTTCTCCGCTCATTGTTACCTGTAATTGTTTGCTTGCCAGTACACCGTTGCTCCGCACATGCGATGCTCCTTTGATCTTGAGCCAACGCAGGTTTTGTACCGGAATAAAAACGGTGATCTTGTTTTTGAGTGATCCTTTTTTGCTTACCAGTTTCAGACGCCCTTTGCTAACATCGTACAATACCGCTTTGGTTGCTTTTTCTTCGCCGGTAATACGGATTGTTGCATCCGCACTTTCAGTAAGTACCACATCCATGTCGTGGCTGATCTCAATGCTGTAAATCGATTGTGATAATTCGATCTCTCTTGTTACCTCTTCGGCGTTTACAGCAGTGGCTGTTGTAAACAGGCTGATGAATAAAATAAAAAACTGTTTCATGATGAATAAGGTTTGCGGCTTTCGCCTTTTTTTGATGATTTGTTTAACAGTACAAAGATGCATCCCGGAAGCGCCTATCTCAATCGCATAAACATGTGTAAACACAATTTGTGCACTTACCTGATTCCGCTGCAACCCCTGCTGTTGCTGCTTTTTGATTTGGTTACAGCTGCCATATCACATAATCATGTGGTTTTGTTCGGCCTGTTGTGTTTTGTGGAAGCGGTTTTCTACATTTGAAGAACGATCAACCGCATGAGAATTCTTCTGCTTCTTCTTTTTATCAGTTCAGCATGGCTGCGTGTAGCTGCACAGCGGTTTCCCTATGCATTCAACCGCATCAGCACCGATGATGGTATTGGCTTGCAATCCAATGTACTGTTTAGTATTTACCAGGATAAGAAAGGGTATATCTGGGTAGGTGGCAGTAATGGTGTGCAGCGGTTTGATGGTGCCAAGTTTGTAACATTCAGTCCCGATGGCACCAAAGGCGATCCGTTGCCAACAGTTGCGATACATCAAATTCTTCCGGCCGATAGTGTAAGTATGTGGCTGGCGGCTTATTCCCTACGGGAGTTTGGAATTTTTAATCCATCTACATACAGTTATCATAAAGTGCCGTTGCAAACTTCGACGAGTCTGCCCGCCCGTTCCGAATTCAGAATGTGGCAGGATGGGTATGGCGATACGTATATCAGTATTCACGTGTATGGAAAAATTTTGAAGTATGACAGTAAGGCCGGTGCGTTTACCGAGAACACGCCGTTGAATAAATTACCGGCCAACTGGAAAGCAACCGCTAATACATTTCATGATCGGCAGAAAAAGCAATACTGGATTGTTACCGACAGCGGTTTGTGTGTGTACGATGAAGCCAGTAAGCAAATGTGGAGCAGGAAGTACAATCCTGCCAATCTTGCTTTGCTGAATAATGAAACAGTTCAATACAGAGTAACCGAATTTTTTATTGATGCGCAACGCAGGCATTGGGTATTTAACTGGCCGGGTGTACAGCAATATCATTGTTTTGATTCAACAGGTACAAAGTCGTTAAAAGATACGGCGGGGTTGAATGGTGTAAATACTTCTTATTCCGAGTTGCGGCATTTACTGCAAACATCAAAAGGTACGTTGTGGATCTATGGCCTCGGAAACCTGTTCAGCCTTGAACCAGGCAATATGGAAAACAAAGACCGTTTTCAGTTATACCGGAATCAATACCTCGACAATTACGGTATCCGTTACGAATCGGTGCATCAATTGTATGAAGATAAAGATGGAATGATCTGGATTGCTACTGACCAGGGGTTGTATTACACATCGCCTTTTTCTCCGGATATTACCAATATTTACCTCTCAACCATTCCCGGTTATTACAGCGTAACAGATTTGATTGAGTTGAAAAATGGGGATTACTGGCTCTCTACCTGGGGCAAAGGGGTGCTTACACTCAGCAGAAATTTCAGACCCTATCCTTCGCCGTTATATCGGAACATAAAGGCAATTGAAAAAGCAAAGCTCACGGCTTATCAGCAGACCTGGAGTATGTGTCAGCAACGCTCCACCGGAAAAATTTTTATTGGTTGCCAGGCAGGTCTATTGATGATCCACGATCCGGCAACGCAACAAACACAATACCTGGAACCGGAGATCTTTGCGAAACGTACCATCCGTTACATTACAGAAGATCAGCAAAACAATTTGTGGTTTGGTACACAGGCCGGCCGCATTATTAAGTACGATGGAATATCGTATAAAATAGTACTCGATCTTGGTGTTGGTGCCATCATTTATAAAATATTAATTGATAAACAAGGCTGGGCGTGGATCGCTACACAAGATAAAGGTGTGTATGCCATTAATACCATCTCCGGAAAAATTGAACAGCATTATACACCCGATGATGCAAGGCAACCCCTGTTTGCCGGTACCTGCTATGATCTGGAACAATTGAACGACAGTATTATTTATGCTGCTACCGAAGCATTGAATATCATTAATAAAAAAACAGGAGCAGTAGAGCAGGTCTCACTTC